>CALFMX010000046.1 GCA_937902565.1 uncultured Spirochaetales bacterium | reverse complement strand
CCGCTTCTTCAAGCAGGATGGGCCGGAGATGCAGGAGTATGTCATGAGCGTCATGGAGGAGTGCGGCCTCGCCCCCTACATGATCCACCGCTACCCCCACCAGTTCTCCGGCGGACAGCGGCAGCGGATCGGCATCGCCCGCTCCCTGGCCCTCAACCCCCGCTTCATCGTCTGTGACGAGGCGGTCAGTGCCCTCGACGTCTCCATCCAGGCCCAGATCATCAACCTGCTGCGTGATCTCAAGGAGAAGAGCAAGCTCACCTACCTCTTCATCAGCCACGACCTGGCAGTGGTCAAGTACATCAGCGACCGTATCGGGGTGATGTATCTGGGCAACCTCTTCGAGCTCGCCCCGGCAGAGCGGATCTTCAGTCGCACGATGCACCCCTACACCGAGGCGCTCCTGGCTGCCATCCCCACCACCGACCGGAGGCAGAAGGGGAAGGAGATGCAACTGCTGGAGGGGGACATCCCCTCTCCCATCAGGCCGCCGGCCGGCTGCAAGTTCCACACCCGCTGCCGCTACAAGACCGAGATCTGCACCCATGTGGTGCCTGAGTGGCGTGAACTTGAAAAGGACCACTTCGTCGCCTGCCACCATCCGCTCGGTGGGACAGAGGCGTAACCGTGTGCTTCTTCCGCAAGACGCAGCGCGTCCTCGATGTCGATAAAATCGAGCGGGAGCAGGAACCGGGAATCCGTGATGAGATGGAGAAGGGGGACCTTCTGGCCATGCTCATCAGCGCCTTCCTTGTCTTCACCCCCGTCATTCTCCTCCTCATCGCCATCGTCTGGGGCCTCTACTGGCTCTTTACCCACTGAACATCTACGAGTAAAGGGTGCGAGACACACAGCCCAGTAGAGCCAGAAGGGGTAGATCTGCTGTGTGCCTCGCAGGAGGATACGCATGAGCGGTCACGTGGTTTTGAGGAAGTAGAGCTGGAGGTTGGATTCACTGCCCCTGAAGGTGATGGTCTCCATCTTCCCATCCTTGCTGCTGGAGTGGGAGACCTTCACCAAACTCTCGCTGTCTCCGAACTTCATCACAATGCCGCGCGCCTCGTCATAGCTGAAGTGGGCGATGAGGGGAGTCCGGTTCTGTACCGTCAATGAAGCCATCAGCAAGCCACGTTCGTCAAGGCCGCTTGAAAACACGATGCCGGTGATGGCCATGCCGTACAACTCCGGCAGGGTCTGTACACCTCCACCGCTATCGATCTCCCACTCGGTATCGTAGAGGCGCAGCAAGGTGAAGGCGGCTTCATCCTCGCTTGGAACGACCGTGGGCGGCTGATAGGAGCACCCGTAGCAACCGAAGGCGAAGAGAAAGAGGAGGACCAGGACATAGCCGGAAAGAATTGCTTTCTTCCCATTACCGATCGAACTCTTCTCTTTGATGTTCTCTTCCATATGATACCTCCATCACACTGTGTTGGTTGCAGGATAGGCACAGAGGCCACCTCTTGATAGTTATATAAAAAGTGGGCTGGGGAGGGCCGTGTATTATATAACAATCAGCTGCAACTTGTGTCAGCGCTTTTATGACAAGCAGAGTTCTGGATTTTTAGTCATAACCAAGAAAATGTCCTATAATCACACGTATTAACAAACTATTTAAACAAAAACTAAACAAAATGAAATCTTTGTATAACAAATTAATGGGTCCCCTGTAAAGTAAAATGCTTGGGTTTCTCATTCATTGTAATACCTCCAGAA
>CALFMX010000045.1 GCA_937902565.1 uncultured Spirochaetales bacterium | reverse complement strand
CCGCCGATGGTCCCCTCTGTCGTCCCATCCTCGAAGAGGGCGAGGGTGAAGCCCACCTCAGCGGGGGCCGACCCGTGTTTTGCAACCACCCGCACCGCGATATGGGCCCGCTCTCTCTGCATGGCAAGCACCCGTTGGTCGAGGCGCACCGGGTTCCCCTCGCCGCGATAGCTGGCGACCACCTCGGCCATGATTGAGAGGGCGATCTCACTGGCGGTCACCGCCCCGATTGTGAGGCCGATGGGGGCGTGGACTGCCTGCAGCGCCTCGTCACTGAACCCCTCCTCCTTGAGAAGTGAGAAGGTCTTTGCCACCTTGGCCCTGCTGCCGATCATGCCGATGTACCGCGCCGGATGGGCAAGGGAGCCGGCGAGGCAGAGGTGGTCGTGGCTATGGCCACGGGTGGCGATGATGAAGATCGGGCGTACCCACCCTCGGTCAGAGGAGAAGACCTCCTCATAGGGGATGGGCAAGAGTGTTGCACCGGGAAAGCGCTCACGATTGCAGAATTCGGGTCGGTCATCGATGACGGTGTGGGAGAGACCGAGGCGCGAGCAGAGGAAGGCCACCTCAAGGCCCACGTGCCCACCGCCGAAGAGTACCACCTCCAGGGTTCCCGAGAGGTGTTCAGAGAGCAGGGAGCTGCTCGTCCAATCGACGTCTCCCCCTCCAAGTGTGGCGACCATCCCACCGTCGACGAAGAGCGCCTCAGCGCCGATGGCAGCGCCTGAGAGGACGGTCCGTCGCTCGACATCGACTCTCTTGATCAGGCGAGAGAGTGTTTCGTAGTAGTCTTGATAGTACATGGTGTTCTCCCCTATTCCTCAGCGCACCACATTGCGTCCAAAGCCTTCGAGCACTTCCAGCACCGAACCTGCGATGGCATACGCCTTGTCGCTGATGGTGGTGTGGTCGGCCTCAAGGCCGCGTGGGTCGATGTCGGCGACCTTGAAGTGGTCGCTTACCATGAGCCCGCTTGTAAGCAGGCCGCGCAGTTTGCCACCGATCTTGGCAATGATGGGCTCGCCATCGACGGTTGCGATGACATCACCTTCGTTGACCAGCTCCCCGATGGTACGGCTGCTCTCAAAGCGCCCGGATCTGGGGCTATGCAGCACACGGTTCTTGTCTTGCCCGCCAACGAGGCCGGGGGTGCCGGTATTCACCAGTGCCGAGCCGTCCTTGATAATCCGGCCCAAGGTATGGCCACGCATCGTCTCGATGACATAGTGGCAATCCGTGGGGGCGGTGAAGCCCGGGCCGAGGGCGATGACCAGGGGGGCATCAGCGATCGTGGTACCGAGGTTCCGCTTTGCCATGATTGCATCGACAACGCAGATCGGGCCGATCTCCGGGATGGAGTGGCCATTCGGGTCGACGAGGATCGGTACGATGCCGTGGTCAAGGAGGGAGAATGCCTCCCTGACCGAGTCGGCGCGCTGGGCCCTGACCCCCTCGATGGTGATCTTCCCGCTGTAGATCGCCTCGGCAAAGCTCACCGTCCTGCGAATGACCGAGGGGTTCTCGACCTCCAGGACGATGACACGCCATCCGCTGTGGTGGAGGCGGGCGATGACCCCACTGGCCAGATCGCCGCCACCCCTGACAACGACCAGATTTCGGGCCAGGTTCTTCATGTTGCACGCCGACCGTTCGTTGATGTGGGCGAGGATCTCGGCCATGACGCTTACGGCGATCTCCTGGGGTGTTTCGGCTCCGATGTCGAGGCCGATGGGGCAGTGGATGCGTTCGCTCTCCCCTCCGGTGAGGGTTGCATAGATCCGTTTGGCCTTGTGTCTGGAGCCGAGTATGCCCAGGTAGGCCACCCCCCGTGCCAGGAGGGCCCGTGTCGCCTCCTCGTCAAAGGCATGGCTTGCGATGATGGCGTAGGTGTAGGAGTCGATGTACACCTCATCGAAGGCCTCGGTGAGGGTGGGCTTGACGGCCAGGCGCTTTGCGTGGGGAAAGAGGGCGGTGGTTGCAAACGCGTCCCGCGTCTCGACAACCTGGACGGTGAGGCCGACCGAGTGGGCGATGGCCGCGATCGCCTGGTTGACGTGCCCGCCGCCAACAAGCAGGAGGGTATGGGCTTTGACCGGGAGGCTGTAGTGGCAGGTGAAGGAGCCATCGGTCACGAGGGAGGGGAGCTTGGATGCGAGGACTGCCGATCCGTGTTGGATGAACTGAGGATGGACGGGCCCGACGGTAGAGCCGTCCTCACTGAGGCCGAGCAGGGCCGGGGAGGGTTGGAGCTGCAGGCCTATGGTGAAGAAGAGGGACCGCTCCTCCCATCGGGCGAGGGTAGGAAAGGGGGAGTGGGTGCTCTCACCGTTGCAGTGCAGGAGGTAGAGGTCCACCTCCCCAAGCCCCTCCTGGACCACGTAGCGCAGGTGGCGGCCCCGTTCGGCGGTGGCAAGGAGAGCGAGCGCCTGGCGCTGTGCGTACGCTTCCACATCGCCTCCGCCAATCGTCCCGGTGATCATGCCGCCGCCTTCGACGACCATCGTCCCGTCGCTGCGGCTCGTCGAGCCGGTGGTGTGGATGATGGTGACGTAGACAAACTCTTGCTTTGCCTCTGCGAGCGTTGCAGCTTTTTGTATGACACTCATATTCATGACAGCTTCCTTTCTTCAATAGATTTCATCACGCAACACCGATCCGACGATGATCGGCAGGTGCGAACAGGTACGCTTCAGTTGATCGATGACCGTTTGGTCGACCCCCTCGCCCTGGTTGCAGAGGAGGATATATCTTCCCGTCACCCCTTTGAGCGGGCCTTCGGGATGGGTGATATACCGCTCAAGGTAGGGGAGATCCACGATGGCCTCGTCCCCCTCACAGCCGAAGCACACATCCCCGGCCCGCTTGCCAAGGGCGGAGAGGGAGAGGAGGGCGATGGTGGCGGTGGCGAACGGTGGGATGACCGGGTCACGCTCGCTGTGGATCTTGAGGTCCTTGCCCCGTGCCCCGTCAGCTTCCACCAGGGTGACGGAGAAGCGTTCGCACAACTGCCGAAGCTCTTCCATCGGGGGGGCGAGGGCCTTGTGCTCCCCCTCGAGGGCGTAGAAGATCCGCTCATATCGCTCGGGCCGTGACGAGAGGATGGCGCTGCTTGTGTAGTAGTGGTCACACCGGTAATCGGTGGAGGCGGGCTTGCGCAGCTTGGTGGTGGTCGTGAGGAGGACCGATTCGCCCTGGAGTGCGTAGTGGGAGGCGAGACCCACCATGAGGCTGGTCTTGCCTCCGCTTCCCACGATGGCGATACAGCGGCCCTGTGGGCCGATGTGGTCGGCGATGGAGGCGAAGAGGGATTTCATGGGGGTATCGTAGCACCACGACAGTGAGCTTTCAAGGCGAGGAACTCTTTATATAACTGTACAAATGCCCAAAGATCGGCAGAGTGGAGGTATGAAGACCAGCCAAACCCTTGCCGCTGGGGTGGACATCATCGGCAACCGTTACTACCTCTGTTTGCTTGACTCGGACGGCAAGCATCCTCGTTACTACCGCGGCAGGGTGGACACCCCCTTTGCCCAGAACAAGTTGATCGCGTACCTCAATCCCGACTACCGGGTGGTGATAGTCGAGTCATCGCTCTCCCTCGTCCTCCTCTCCTTCCTGCCCTCTGAGCGGGTGGTCATCAAGGAGGAGGGTGAACACTATCGGGTATGGCAGAAGGCCGGCATCGAGCGGGGCAACGAGATGGCCCGCTTCGCCGCCCTGTTGCTCTACGATGAGTTGGTCGGCCCCAAGCCCCTCTCCGAAAAGGAGAAGCGCGAGCTCATGGCCACCGAATGGGAGCGGACCACCGCCGATGTCGAGCGTATCGAACGCGCCCGAAAGATCATCAGTGAGATCCGGAGCGGTAATGAATCACCCACTCACTACTCCGAGGCACTGCGCCTGGTGCAGCAGGCCGAGGAGCGACCCCGCCCCTTGGCTATCGAAGAGCCTGAATACACCATCGACCCTGGCGACAACAGCTTCTTGGCCAAGGTGGCCCGAGCCTTTGCCAAGAAGCGGTGATGCTCACGAACCTGAGCTCTTCACATAGTTCTTTGGGCATGCATGGTAATCGGTTCGAGAAGCACGCCCATGTCGCAGTTGCCGATCGTGGCTCCGTGGGGAGCACGTATCACGGAAAAAGGCGCCCGAAGGCGCCTTGGATGAGCGTGTTATGTAATCAGCGCTTGATGGCGAGGATCGTCTCGAGTTCGGGATTCTTCTCGATATCGCGCTTCAGGCCGAGCTCCCGTCCCTTGTTGACGTAGTTTCGGTCTTCGAAGCTGTAGTGGAAGTTGGTATGCACATCGTAGGTGCCCTCCATCAGGGCGTAGGCATCCTCGGTCATCACCAGCTCTTCGTCGGTGGGGATGACGAGGATCTGCACCTTTGAATCGTCACTGTGGATGGCAAACTCGCCGTTGCGTGATAGACAGATCTCGTTCTTGTGCTGGTCGAGCTTTGCGCCGATGATCTCAAGGCCCTCGCAGGCACCCTTGCGGATGTGTCTACCCATCTCGCCGACTCCGGCGGTGAAGACGATGGCATCGACCCTGCCCTCGAGGAGGGTGGCGTAGGCGCCGATGTACTTGGCGATGCGGCGGCACTCCATATCGATGGCCAGGGTGGCGTTGGCATCACCCTGTCTGCTCGCCTTCTCGACGTCACGGCGGTCACTCTTGCCACAGAGGCCGATCAGGCCGCTCTGTTTGTTGAGTGCGGTGTCGATCTGGTTTGAATCCATGCCGGTGTTCTTCATCATGTACGGGATGATGGCCGGGTCGATGTCACCACAGCGCGATCCCATGACGAGGCCCTCGAGCGGGGTGAGGCCCATGGAGGTATCCACGCTGACACCACCCTTGACGGCGGTTATGGAGGCACCGTTGCCGATGTGGCAGACGATGACGTTGGTATCTTCGTTCTTCTTGCCGAGGATGACGGCGGCACGCTTGGCACAGTAGAGGTGGCTGGTGCCATGGAAGCCGTAGCGGCGCACATTGTACTTGGAGTACCACTCAAGCGGCAGGGCGTACATGTAGGCGGCGGTGGGCATCGTCTGGTGGAATGCGGTATCGAGGATGATCGCCTGGGGAACCCCGGGGATCGCGGCAAGGGCCGCCTCGATGCCCATGATGTTGGGCGGGTTGTGCAGGGGTGCGAGGTGGGCGAAGCTCTTGAGCTCCTCGAGCACCTTGTCGGTGACCAGCGCGCTGGACTTGAAGACCTCGCCGCCGTGGACGACGCGGTGCCCGACTGCCCCGATCTCGTTCAGGTTCTTGATGACCCCATACTCGTCATCGAGCAGCATCCGGATGATCAGCTCGATTGCTTCCTTGTGGGTCGGGGAGGAGAACTCGGCCTTGTATTCGAGTCGGGAGTTGGCTTTGTGCTCGATGGTCGAGTACTCAAGGCCGATGCGCTCTACGACACCGACAGCAAGGATGTCCTTGTTATCCCAGTCGTAGACTTGGTACTTGGCAGAGGAACTACCACAGTTGAGGGTCAGGATTACCATTGAAAACTCCTATATGTAACCTGTAATCAGGCTTAAAAATGCACAGTGCGTACCATGGGCGATTAAACCATCTTTGGAGGGAATAATCAACATGAGCGCTGAAGCAGACGGGCTGTGGTCCCGCCTGTGTGGGTATGAAGGCTCTGTTGCCCATAGTTTTGTTGTTCAGCCTCTCTATTCTAGGTGCCTCCACTACGGTGATGATTCAAGGCAACAGCAGCAGTGGCCACTATGCCCTTGAGCTCAAAAGCAGTGCACTCTCCATCTCCCTCTCGAGCAATGGGACGGTGAACCACTCCACAGTCACGCTCCCTTTGGGCGGGACGTGGACGCTTGTGGCACGAGAGGGGGCGGCGAAGGTCCACTATCCGAGCCTCGGGACGATACGAATGGACGAGGTGACGGTTGCCCACCCCAAGCTGGCCATCCATGCCCTCTCTATCAAAAAGAAGGGGGCTGGCATCTCGCTTGAGAGTGGCCCCCTCTCCCTTGCGCTCTTCTCGTTTAATGATCAGTGGCAGGATTCGCTCTTTGTACGCTACCGTGAGGTCTATGAGGGGACGGCCTTCTTTGCTCGCTTGAAGCGCGATGGCACACGCTGCGGCGTGGATGTGGAGGTCAGCTTTAGCGAGCGGCGCTCATGCTCTGCGACCACCTCCACCTGGGTCGGTGCAGGACCGCTGCGCCTGGTTGAGCGGTTCGGCCCCTCCCCCGGAGAGCGGGAGATGGAGGCGCGCCTTGACATGGCCCATCACCGTCTCTCCGCCTCACTCTCCCTCACCACCGCGCTCGGGTGCGAGGCGATCTATAGTGGTGAATTCCAGGAGAAGCGGACAGCGATCAAAAGTGAGTTGAGAGTACCCCTGTTCACCTTCATGGTGCACCTCTCCTTAGAGACGTCCCTCGCCCTCTCCTCGGCAGGGGAGGAGACACGAAATCAGGTTGTGGCCCTCTCACTCATGAAGGGGCGGTGGCACTTGGTCCTGAGGCAGCGCATAGGGGAGGGGACGGCGCTCTCTGCTGGGGATGGATCGTCAACCGTGTCCCTTACAGGAGGGCGGATCAGCGCCTCCTTTGTGACACGGGAGGGCCCGTGGACGTTCACCCTCCAGTTCGGTGGCAAGGGCACGTTCTCCCTCCTCTGGCGCTATACCGCTACCATCGACCGAGGTAGCGGATCTCCTCGGTGAGGAGGGTGCCCCGCTCCTCCTCCACACGCCCCTTGACCAGGGTGATCAGCGAGGCGATCTCGTTGCTGGTGGCTCCATGGCCCTCACAGACGATGAAGTTTGCGTGGTGGGGCGAGATCACCGCCCCTCCGACAGCCGTCCCCTTCAGGCCCAGCGAATCGATGATCCGACCGGCGCTCTCGCCATCCGGGTTGCGGAAGATACACCCGATGGAGGGGTGTGCATACTGCCCCTTCTCCCTGCGTGCCCCCTTGTACGCTTCCTTCTGCTGCCGTGCCTCATTGGTCTCTGTGATCGGGTCAAGCTTGAAGGCCGCCTCCCAGATCACCAGGTCGCTTCTGCCCCAGAAGGGGGAGTGGCGGTAGGCGAACTGGTCGGGGTGTGCCCGGAATCGGATGAGGTTGCCCTCCCTGTCGAGGCAGTCGATCCAGTAGAGGCGGTCTGCCGTCAGCAGGCCGTTGGCCCCGCTGTTTCCGTAGATTGCCCCGCCGACGGTCCCCGGAAGGCCGCCGAGTGGTTCCAGCCCCCCCAGCCCATGTTCGATCGCCTCGTCGATGAGCCGGTCCATCATCACCCCCCCCTCGGCGATGATCAGGCTGCCCTGGACACGAATCCGATCCAGGTCGACGGTGTGGATGGCCACGCCCTCGATTCCCCGGTCGCTGACCAGGGAGTTGGTGAGGGCGCCGAGAACGGTGATCGGCAACCCCTCCCTCTTGGCAAATGCCACTACCGCCTTGAGTTGGTCCAATGTGGCCGGTCTGGAGAGGAAGTCGGCGCTGCCACCGGTTTTGATGGGGGAGAGGGGGGCAAGCTGTGGTTCGACAAACTTGATTTTTTCACTTTGATTGCGTACATTGGAAGCCATGCCGTCATCATACTCCCAATTATGGGGGTGGGCAACGCAAAGGAGCCGTTATGCCTGTCCAATTGTACAACACCATGAGTCGTTCGCTCGAGACCTTCGTCCCCGTCAAAGAGGGTGAGGTAGGCCTCTACACCTGCGGCCCCACTGTCTATAACTACGCACACATCGGGAACCTGAGAACCTACCTCTTCGAGGATACCCTCAAGCGCACCCTCACCCTCAGCGGATTCACCGTCAACCACGTGATGAACATCACCGATGTGGGCCACCTCACCGGCGACGGTGATGACGGGGAGGACAAGCTTGAGAAGATGGCCAGGCAACAGAAGCAATCGGTGTGGGAGATCGCCGACTACTACACCACAGCCTTCTTCGCCGACTTTGATGCCCTCAACATGGTGAGACCGACCACCGTCTGCAAGGCCACCGACCACATCCAGGATATGATCGACCTCATCCGGCGCCTTGAGGAGGGCGGGCACACCTACACCA
>CALFMX010000044.1 GCA_937902565.1 uncultured Spirochaetales bacterium | reverse complement strand
CGCTCGACTCGCGCCGCTCGCGCCTGGCCCTGCGCGCCGAACTGGGTGGGCTGGTGGCCAAGGAAGCCGCCCGCATCCCGTCCACGCTGATGTTCCTGACCGGCGGCGACACCACCGTGCGCGGCTACGGCTACCAGAGCATCGGTGCACGCACCGACAGCGGCAAGGTCATCGGCGGGCGCTACGGTCTCTCCAGCAAGGACTTCTCCCCGAGCCACGCCAATGCCGTCTACGACCACCTCGCCGGTGAGGCATTCAACAACTTCACCGTCGGTATCAACGACGACGTGACCGGCCGCTCGATCCCCATCAAGTCGAAGATCAACGTCGTTCCCAACGATGTCGTCTCCTGCATGTTCTGGGGTCTGGGCAGCGACGGTACCGTCGGTGCGAACAAGAACTCGATCAAGATCATCGGTGACAACACTGACATGAACGCCCAGGCGTACTTCTCCTACGACTCCAAGAAGAGTGGTGGGATCACGATCAGTCACCTGCGCTTTGGCAAGAGCAGCCTCGAGATGCCCTGGCTTATCGACCACGCCGACTTCGTCGCCTGTCATAACCCGGCATACATCGGTCGCTACGACATGCTCGGCCCGCTCAAGGAGGGTGGTGTCTTCCTGCTCAACAGCCAGATCCCCTCTGACGAGGTCTTCGAGCACCTGACACGCAAGATGCAGGAAGAGATCATCGCCAAGAAGATCCGCTTCTACAACATCAATGCCCTGGAGATTGCCGAGAAGGCAGGCCTGGGGACACGCATCAACACCGTCATGCAGGCCGCATTCTTCAAGATCAGCGCCGTGCTGCCCGAGACCGAGGCAATCGCCCTGGTCAAGCAGTACATCCACGACACCTTCATCAACAAGGGTGAGGAGGTCGTCAAGAAGAACTGGGCAGCTGTCGATGGTGCAAGCGATGCACTCCACCAGGTCGCAATCCCTGCACAGATCACCAAGAGCTATGAGCCCAAGCGTCTCGTTCCCGATGATGCGAACGACTTTGTGAAGAACATCGTCGAGAAGATCATGCACCTTGAAGGCAACGACATCCCGGTCTCGCACATGTCCCATGACGGCACCCTGCCCACCGGAACTGCGAAGCTTGAGAAGCGTGGTGTGGCACCCTTCATCCCGCACTGGATCGCTGAGAACTGTATCCAGTGTAACCAGTGTGTACAGAGCTGCCCGCACGCCGCCATCAGGGCGAAGCAGATCGAGCCGGCTCTCCTGAAGGGAGCACCCGAGACCTTCAACGTCCTGAAGTCAATCACCAAGAACGAGAAGGACCTCCAGTACAAGATCCAGGTGTACACCGAGGATTGCCAGGGCTGTGGTGTCTGTATCGAGACCTGCCCGGCCAAGGAGAAGGCCCTCGTCTTCAGCCCGATCGCCACTGAGCGTGAAGCCGGTGAGACTGCCAATGCTGAGTTCTTCGAGGATCTTCCCTACGACGTCCTCGACGGCGCAGCCCTTACCACCCTCAAGGGCATGCAGTTCAAGCAGCCGCTCTTCGAGTTCAGCGGCGCCTGTGCCGGTTGTGGTGAGACCCCGTACGTGAAGCTGGTCTCCCAGATCTGTGGTGATCGGATGGTCGCAGCCAACGCAACCGGCTGTTCCTCGATCTACAGCGGAACCTTCCCGACCACCCCGTACACCGTCAGGCAGAGCGATGGCCAGGGTCCTGCATGGGGCAACAGCCTCTTCGAGGACAACGCCGAGTTTGGCCTTGGGATGCGCCTAGCCATCGACAGCAACCGCGAACAGCTCAAGATCTACATCGACCAGCTCTTCGCCATGGGTACCACCGATGCACTCAAGAGTGCCATCGAGAAGTCCCTCGAGCTGTGGCAGGAGTCGAGCGAGGAAGCCAATGACGCACAGAAGGCGGTCAAGGCAGCACTTGCCGACGCAATCAAGGGTGCAAAGGGCGCCGAGAAGAAGGCACTGCTCGCCAAGATCGACGAGCTGAAGGACTACTTCGCCGACAAGGTTGTCTGGATCATCGGTGGTGACGGATGGGCATACGACATCGGATTCGGTGGCGTGGACCACGTCCTCGCAAGTGGACGCAACGTCAACATCCTGGTGCTCGACACCGAGGTGTACTCCAACACCGGTGGACAGGCCTCCAAGTCAACCCCGATCGCAGCGGTCGCGAAGTTCGCAGCCGCCGGTAAGGAGATCGGCAAGAAGAACATGGGCTTCATGGCAATGACCTACGGCCATGCCTACGTCGCCTCGATTTCGATGGGTGCCAACCGCATGCACGCACAGCGCGCACTGCAGGAAGCCGTTGCCCACAAGGGACCGTCGATCGTCTTCTGCTACGCCCCGTGTATCAACCACGGCATCAACATGCGCTACAGCCAGGTCGAGATGAAGCGGGCAGTGGAGAGTGGCTATTGGCCGCTGTACCGCTACAACCCGGCTCTCGAGGAGGGCAAGCGCTTTGCATGGGATGCACGGCCGATCACCGGGAACTTCCAGGAGTTCATCAAGGGTGAGACCCGGTACAAGTCCTTGTACAAGACCAACCCCGCGAACGCCGAGGCCCTCTTTGCACGAGCAGAAGAGGATGCGTTGAGGCGCTGGAACTTCTACGAGAAGATTGGACCGTTGATGTAAGTCAACAGAAAGAGAGTTTCATCAGGGGGCTGCCGAATGGCAGCCTCCTGTTTTGTCTCTGCTCAATATGGATATGGTCCACAGCCTATTGTGGTGCTCGGCTCACTGCTTGGCCATCTTGCGGAAGGTGGCGTTGGAAGCGAGCAGCTCCTCGTAGGTGCCCTCGGCGATGATGTCCCCCTTCTCCATGAGGTAGATGACATCGCAGTTCTGGACCGTCGAGAGGCGGTGGGCGATCATGATGACGGTGCGGTCCTTCGAGGCGCTCTTGATCGCGTCCATCACCTCGGTCTCGGTGATGCCATCGAGCGAGCTCGTCGCCTCGTCGAGGACGAGCACCGGCGGGTTGTCGTAGAGGGCCCGGGCCAGGCCGATGCGCTGCCGCTGTCCCCCGCTGAGGCGGATGCCACGCTCCCCGATGATGGTGCCGTAGCCATCCTTCATATCGTGCGTGATGAAGGAGTCGAGGGCGGCAATCCTGGCCGCCTGGATGACCCGATTCCTGTCGATATCTTGTTGGGCAACACCGAAGGCGATGTTGCGCTCCACCGTATCGTCGCTGAGGAAGATGTCCTGGGGCACGTAGCCGATCGTCTGCTGCCAATTTCGTACATTGCCTGCGGTGATGGGGACCCCGTCGACCAGCAACGTCCCCTCCTGGGCCTCCAGGAGGCCGAGGATGATGTCGATGAGGGTCGTCTTGCCGCTGCCGGTGGCCCCGACGAATGAGACGGTCGTGTTCTTCCTGATGGTCACGTTTATGTGGTTGAGGACCGGGATCGAGGTGTCGGGGTAGGAGAACCTGATGGCATCAAGCACGATCTCGTCGTTGAGCCGCATCGCTTCGATGGGGCCGGTCGATGGAAGCGTTGGCCCCCGGACCAGATCCTCGTAGAGGGTATCGAGGATCGGCTGGTTGAAGTAGATCGAGGTGACTGAAGCGAAGACCGCCTGCATCGCCGGCAGCATTCGGTAGCCGGCGAAGGCGAAGAGGCTGACCATCGGGATGACATTGGCCGCACTGCCGCCCTTGATGGTGAGGATGACGACGAGCAGCACGATGGTGCCGAAGGCGAGGGCGTCGAGGGCGTAGCGGGGGATCTCGCGGATCACGCGGATGGTGGTTTCCACCTCGGTGAAGCGGCGGCTGTCCTTGTTGAACTGGTCGATGAAGAAGTGCTCCCGGCCCAGCACCTTTGTCGTCTTGATGCCCGACAGCGCCTCGCCGGTGATCTTGTAGCGTCCCTGGTTTGCATCGAGGCGCTCCCTGCCGCTTCGCCGGATCTTCTTCCGCGTCTTGAGGTTGATGACCACGTAGCAACCGCCGACGATTACCAGTACGACTGCGGCGCTGATCGGGTCGCTTACAAAGAGGACGGCGACCAGCGTCAGGGCGATGAGGACGTTGACGACCAGTTCGAAGATCGGCATCAGGAGGCCGTTGGTCAGCTGGTAGACCTCGGAGAGGAGGTTCTTGCCCAGGGTGGAGGTGTTGCGGTTGAGGAAGAAGGGGTAGGGCTTGGCGAGGTAGACAGCAAGGAGGTGGGAGGAGAGCTCATGGTTGAGGCCCATGACGAAGCGGGTACGGGCGTAGACGGTGAGGGCGCTCACCACATTGGAGAGGATGATGAAGAGGAAGAGGGCGATACCGATGAAGAGGATGAAGCTGTTGGACGATGAAAAGCCGAAGAGGTTGTAGATAAAGGACAGGGCGCGGTTGCTTGCCAGCTGGCCGGGGTCCATGACCAGGTTCATGAAGGGGAAGATCGCCGCCACCCCGATCACCTGGGTGAGGGCCATGACTACAAAGAGGAGGAGCAGGATGATGCTCTTCTGCTTCTGCCGTCTGGTGAGGATGGCCCGAAGTTTTGAGAGGATACCGAAGGGATTGATTCTCATAAGTACAAGGTACGGACATTCGGGTCATTAATCAATCTGGGGGTTGTACAATTATTGAACACTCCTGGCAGATAGCGGATGGATTCTGTCCCATGCCATCGGGGTGAAGGCAATGGAAGGGATGGGGCCCTTTCTGCACCCCCTGGTCGTCTGCAATGAGGAGCTCTGGGGTGGAACGTTTTGCTGACCGGCTCTGATTCATCCAAAAATAATCAAGATTGTTCCAAAGAAATTGCATATACGGCTGGACAGTGCCATGGGAAACTAAAGATAGAGAAAATCCATTCAGGAGGGATTTATGAAGAAAGTAGCAATCGTATTGTGTTTGGCTCTGATCCTCGTCTCCCCAGTCTTCGCCCAAGGTGCTGGCGAGAGCAAGGGGATTGAAATCGGATGTGCCATCTATAAGTTTGATGACACCTTCATGACCGGCGTACGCAACGCCATCACCGCAGCAGCGGCCGAGACCGATGCAAAGGTAGAGGTTGTCGACTCGATGAACATCCAGGCCACCCAGAACGAGAAGGTGGACCTCTTCATCACCAAGGGAATGAAGTCGATGCAGATCAACCCCGTCGACCGCGCAGCGGCCGGAACGATCATCGACAAGGCGAAGAAAGCGAACATCCCCGTGGTCTTCTTCAACCGTGAGCCCTTTGCCGAAGATATGGCCAAATGGGACAAGATCTACTACGTCGGGGCCCGCGCAGAAGAGAGCGGCACGATGAGTGGACAGATCATCGCCGACTACTGGAAGGCCCATCCCGAGATGGACAAGAACAAGGACGGCGTGCTGCAGTACATCATGCTCAAGGGCGAGCCCGGGCACCAGGATGCTGAGCTGCGGACCGAGTACTCCATCAAGGCCCTGCAGGATGCAGGCATCAAGGTCCAGAAGCTGGCTGAAGACACCGGCATGTGGGACCGTGTGAAGGGCCAGGAGAAGATGGCGGCCTTCTTGGCAAGCCATGGGGATAAGATCGAGGCAGTGTTTGCCAACAACGATGACATGGCCCTCGGCGCCATCGAGGCCCTCAAGGCAGCCGGCTACTTCAAGGACGGCAAGTTCATGCCGGTCGTCGGCGTTGATGCAACCGCCCCGGCACTGCAGGCTCTCGAGGAGGGCACCCTTCTGGGCACTGTCCTCAACGACGCAGTCAACCAGGGTCGTGCGACCTTCTTCCTCTCCTACGAGTTGGCGAAGGGCAATACCCCGACCAGCCAGTCCATCGGCTACCAGATCACCGATGGCAAGTACGTCTGGGTCCCCTATCAGATGGTCACCAAGGATAACTACCAGCAGTTCAAGTAGGGACTGAGGAGTAGTGCGATCACCCTCCGGGTCCCCCAAGGTCCGGAGGGATTTTTGAGAATGGTTTGCAGCTCTGGAGAGGAGGTAGGCATGTATGTTTTGGAAATGAACAACGTCTCCAAATCATTTCCCGGCGTCAAGGCGCTGGATGAGGTGAGTTTGAAGGTCAAGCCTGGCACCGTACACGCCTTGATGGGGGAGAACGGGGCGGGCAAATCGACGTTGATGAAGTGTCTCTTCGGCCTCTATTCGATGGATGAGGGCGAGATTCTCTTCAACGGTGAGCCGGTGAAGATCGATAGTGTCAAGGAAGCGTTGAAGCTCGGCATCTCGATGATCCACCAGGAGCTCCACCTGATCCCCTATCGTTCGGTGATGGAGAACATCTGGCTCGGCCGGTTCCCCCGCACCGGAGGCAAGCGAAGCCCCCTCGTGGACCATCATACCATGTATGATATGACCGCCGACCTGCTCAAGGAGCTGAACCTGACCACCATCGCGCCCACCGATCTGCTGAGGACCCTCTCGGTGAGCAAGGCGCAGAGCGTCGAGATCGCCAAGGCGGTCTCCTACGACTCGAAGATCATCATCATGGATGAGCCCTCCTCGTCGTTGACGGAGAATGAGGTCGAGCACCTCTTCACCATCATCCGCTCGCTGAAGGAGCGGGGGGTGGCCATCATCTACATCTCCCACAAGATGGAGGAGATCCTCAAGATCAGCGATGAGGTGACGATCATGCGCGACGGCAAGAACGTCGGCACCTGGGCAGCGAATGAGCTGACCACCGCGATGATCATCAAGCGGATGGTCGGCCGAGACCTCACCCACCGCTTCCCGGCAGGGGAGAGCAGGATCGGTGAGGAGCTGATGAGGATCGAGAACTATACCTCGCCCAATCCCCGCTCCTTCAAGGATGTCTCGCTGACGCTCCACCAAGGGGAGATCCTCGGGATCGGGGGCCTCGTCGGGGCCCAGCGGACCGAGGTCATGGAGGCGGTCTTCGGCTTGAGGCTGCAGACCGGTGGATCCCTCTATGTCCGGGGCAAGGAGGTGGTATGCACCAGTGCCCACGCGGCAAAGAAGCTGGGCATGGCACTGCTCACCGAGGAGCGGCGGGCGACGGGGATCTTCCCGGTCCTCACCGTACAGGCCAACCTCCTCATCGCGAACATGAAGCAGTATCGTAACAAGAACCGACTGCTCAACAAGGCGAAGATGTCGGCGGATACCAAAAAATCGATTGAGGATCTGGATATCAAGACACCGTCACCCAGGACGCTCATCAAGAGCCTCTCGGGAGGGAACCAGCAGAAGGTCCTTGTCGCCCGCTGGCTCCTCACCGAACCGGAGATCCTGATTCTTGATGAACCGACCCGGGGAATCGATGTCGGGGCAAAGTATGAAATCTATGTGATCATGCGCTCTCTTGCCGCACAGGGCAAGGGCGTGATCATGATCAGCAGCGAGATGCCTGAGCTTCTGGGCATGACCGATCGGATCGTCGTCATGAGCGAGGGCAGGGTCAGCGGCACGGTGAACAGCAAAGAGACCAGCCAGGAAGAGATCATGGAACTGGCGACCAAATACGTAGGCTAGGAGGAGAGGATGGATATCAGCTCACAGGTAAATGCAAAGAAAATCAAGCAATTCGTAATGGATAAGGCTATCTTCCTCGTCCTCTTGCTCTTGGTCATCGTCATTGCGATCATCAACCCCCGGATCCTGCGCCTGCAGGTGCTCAGGGATATCTTGATGATGAGCTCGACGAAGATCATCATGGCACTGGGGATGATGTTCGTTATCCTCACCGGAGGGGTCGACCTCGGTGGAGGGC
>CALFMX010000043.1 GCA_937902565.1 uncultured Spirochaetales bacterium | reverse complement strand
GTCCGCCGGACACGGCCGGCGCCGAGAGCCTGCTGACCGGGCTGGAGCGCGAACGCGAGGCCCTGGGCGCGGTCAACCTGCGGGCCGAGGAAGAGGCCGCCGAATACGGCGAGCGTCTGGGCGCCATGAAGTCGGAACGCATCGACCTGACCCAGGCCATCGCCAAGCTGCGCGACGGCATCGACGAGCTGAACGCCGAGGGCCGCGAGCGGCTGGTGGCGGCCTTCGACGTCATCAACGCCAACTTCAAGGCCCTGTTCGAGGCCCTGTTCGGCGGCGGTCAGGCCGAGCTGAAGCTGGTCGAAAGCGACGACCCGCTGGAGGCCGGTCTGGAAATCTACGCCTGCCCGCCCGGCAAGCGGCTGTCGGTCATGAGCCTGATGAGCGGCGGCGAGCAGGCCCTGACGGCGGCGGCCCTGATCTTCGGCGTCTTCCTGGCCAACCCGGCGCCCGTCTGCGTGCTGGACGAGGTGGACGCCCCGCTGGACGACGCCAACGTCGACCGCTTCTGCCGGATGCTGCACGAGATGCGGTCGCGCACCGACACCCGCTTCATCGTCATCACCCACAACCCGGTGACCATGAGCCGGATGGACCGCCTGTACGGCGTCACCATGCCCGAACGCGGCATGAGCCAGTTGGTCAGCGTGGACCTGAATCAAGCCGAGACCCTGGTCGCATGGTCACCCTGATGCTGGCCTTGCTGGCCGATCCCAGTCCTGCTTTGGCGCCCGTCGGCGTCGGCCGTTTCGCCATCTATGCCGATGTGAACTCTATCGCACGCGACGGCGACATCGCCCGGATGCGCGAGCTCCAGGTGACCGAGACAGGGTTCAAGGTCGGCGACGTTCTCTATGTCGGGGGCTGGTCTCGGTGGGCGTTCGATTGCCGGGCCATGACGGCGGACCGGCTGGACTTCGCCTCCCTGCGCGCCGACAGAACCGAAGGCCCCGCCACGCCGGACAACGCCCCCGCCTATCCTGCCGCGCCCGGCGGGGATGCAGCCGAGCTTCTGGCCGTCGCCTGCGCAAGCCAGAAGCCGACCGACACAATGTCCCTGGAAGATGCCGTCAGGCTGGGTCAACAGGCGCTGGCGGAATAGGCGGGCGCGCCACCGCCTCCCCTTGCGGCCATTCCAGACGATCCCGCGGCAGGGCCTCGCGGCAATGATCGCGCATATAGGCCATCAGCTTCTCGCGGATTTCGCAGCGCAGATCGAAGGCCCCCCCGGCGGACCGCGCGCTGGCCAGGCACCGAAGCTGCAGCACCCGCTCGGTGATGTCGGTCACCTGCATCACCTGCACCTCGCCGTCCCAGTGTTTCGACGCCTGGACGATGCCCTCATAGGCGACGCGCAGTTTGTCGACCGGCGCCTCATAGTCCACATAGAAGAAGGCCACGCCCAGCAGGATGCCCACCACCAGGGCAAACAGGCCGATGAGCAGGGTCTCCAGCACCAGCAGGAGGGAGACCTTGCCGGTGGACAGGCCCAGTAGGTAATAGGTGCCCAGCTCCCGTTTGCGCCGCTTGATCAAAAAGGTGTTGGCGTACAGCACCAGGCAGGCCAGCACCACCGAGACGAAGACGGAGAAGACGTTCATAAAAACGAGGATGGACTCCACCATGTAGTGGGCGTTTTGGGCCAGCATCTGCACGGCCCACTGGCTTTCCAGAGAGTTGAAGATGTAGAAGATGCTGACGCCCAGCGCCAGGGTGATAAAGTACACCGAGTAGTCCTTGAGACTGCGGGTGACATTCTTTCGTGCCAGCTTATAGAACATCGGCCGCGTCACCTCCCAGTTGACTGACCACGCCGATGATGCGGCTGAAGAACTGACGCCTGTCCTGTCCGTCCCGCCGCAGCTCGTGGAAGAGCTGGCCGTCCTTGATGAAGAGGATGCGGTGGCACCAGGAGGCGGTAAAGGCATCGTGGGTGACCATGACGATGGTGGCCTGCTGCTGCCGGTTGAGCTGCGCCAGCTGCCCCAGCAGCATCTGGGCGGACTTGGAGTCCAAGGCGCCGGTGGGCTCGTCGGCCAGGATGAGGGCGGGGCTTGTGATGATGGCCCGGGCGGCGGCCACCCGCTGCTGCTCGCCGCCGGAGAGCTGGTAGGGGTATTTGTTCAGCACCTTTTCCAGACCCAGCAGACCGGCGGTGGCGTTGACCAGCTTGTCAATTTGTCCCGTAGGTGTGCCCAGGATGGTCAGGGCCAGGGCGATGTTTTCAAAGGCGGTGAGGGTGTCCAGCAGGTTGCAGTCCTGGAAGATGAAGCCCAGTCTCTCCCGGCGGAACCGGGACAGCGCCTTGCCCTTGAGGGCGGTGATGTCGGTGCCGTCCACAGTGATGGTGCCCGCAGTGGGCTTATCAATGGTGGAGATGCAGTTGAGCAGGGTGGTCTTGCCGCTGCCCGACGCCCCCATAATGCCTACAAACTCGCCGGGACGCACCTCGAAGCTGAGATTGTCCAGCGCCTTGGTATGGTTGCCCCGTCCGCCATAGACCTTTTCCAGGTGCGAGACGGAGAGGATGGATTCGTTGGTCATAAAAAAACCTCCTTCATGTCAGCACTAGACTAACAGGAAGGAGGAAAGTTTCCATTGAGAAGGAATAAAGAAAGTGTGAAGATTCCCTGACGATCCCGCCTAGACGCTCAGGCCGAAGCGCTCCATCCAGGTGTTGAGCTGGACAAGATAGGCCAGCATCTGGGGCCCGGCCATCAGCTGGCCGAACCAGGGGCGGCCGTAGTCCCCGGCAGAGACCATCAGTCCGGCGCGCAGCACCTGCTCATCCACCAGGGAGTGGAGAGGGGCGTGCCGGTCGTCCAGGATGGTGGCCACTCTGGCCCGGACCAGCTCCTCGTAGAGGGGGTTGTGGGTCTTGGGGTAGGGGCTTTTGGGCCGCCGGCGCACATCCACGGGCAGCAGCCCCTCCGCCGCGTCCCGCAGCACCTGCTTTCGCTGCCCGTTCATGGCCTTCATGCTCCAGGGGATGTTCCACACGTATTCCACCAAGTGGTGGTCGCAGAAGGGCACCCGCACCTCAAGGCCGGAGGCCATAGACATGCGGTCCTTGCGGTCCAGCAGGGTGGACATGAACCAGTTGAGGTTGAGCCAGGCCACCTCGCGCCGCCGGGTATTTTCCCGGTCCTCCCCCTCCAGCCGCGGGGTTTCAGCCACCGATTGGCCATAGCGGTACTGGACATAATCCTCCACCCCCAGCCGTTTCCAAAGGGGCTGCTGGAAGACCTCGCGCCGGGCGGCCAGGTCCCGGGACCAGGGGAAGGTGTCGGCGTAAAGCATCTCGGGCCGCTCGAACCAGGGGTAGCCGCCAAAGACCTCGTCGGCGCACTCCCCGGACAGGGCCACCACGTGGGTCTGGGCCACCTGGCGGCAGAAGTAAAGCAGGGAGGAGTCCACATCGGCCATGCCGGGCAGGTCCTTGGCCGCCACGGCCTCATCCAAAAGGTGGACCAGATCCGGGATGGGGCAGGTGAGCACCCTGTGTCGGGTGTGGAAGGTGTCCACCATGCGCTCCACCCAGGGCCAGTCGGCGTCGGGCTGGAAGGCAGAGGGCTGAAAGTATTTGGCATTGTCGGTGTAATCAAAGGAGTAGGTCTCCAGCGGGGGCAGACCCCGCTGCCCATAGTCCAGGGCAGCCACCGCAGAGATGACGCTGGAGTCCAGCCCGCCCGAGAGGAAGGTGCAAAGGGGCACGTCGGACACCAGCTGCCGCCGGATGGCCCCGCTTACCAGCTCGCGCACGTGGTGGACGGTGTCGTCATAGTCCTCGGTGTGGGGGCGGCTGACCAGGGTCCAATACTGCGCTTGCCGGGCGCCGCCGGGGGTGAGGACCAGGTAATGGGCGGGCTTGAGCTCTTCTACGCCTGCAAAAACCCCCACCCCGGCCGTCCGGGCCGGCCCCAGACCCAGCACCTCGCACCACCCGGCGGAGTCCACCCGGGGCCTGAGGCCGGGGTAGGCAAACAGAGCCTTGAGCTCAGAGCCGAATACAAAGGCGCCGTCGTCGGTCCAGGCATAGAAAAAGGGCTTGACGCCGAACCGGTCCCGGCAGGCAAAAAACTGCCCCCTGGCCCCGTCCCAGATGACGAAGGCGTAGATGCCCTCCAGATGGCTCCCTACCTCTTCGCCATAGGCCATGTAGGCAGTGAGCAAAACCTCGGTGTCCGAGGAGGTCTCGAAGCGATAGCCGCGCTGGACCAGGTCCTGGCGCAATTGCTCGGTGTTGTAGAGCTCGCCATTGTAGATGATGGTGTACTCCTTTTCCCCCTGGGTTCTGGTCATGGGCTGGCGCCCCCGGTCCGGGTCGATGACCGACAGGCGCCGGTGGATCAGCACCCCGGCGGGGCAAGCCCACTGGCCCTTGTCATCGGGCCCGCGGTGGTTCAGGGTCTCCCCCATGGAATGGGCAATGGCCGCCCACTCCGGACGGCCATTGTCCCGCTCAAAGCAAATAAATCCGGCAATTCCGCACATATGCAGCGCTCCTTTCAGGTTTACACCGTTAGTATATGCAAAAACGCAACAATTGCGCGCAGGGCACAGAAAAAATCGGCTTTGGGCAGCCCGGCTGCGCAAAGCCGTTAGTGGAATGCGTTGGGATATCACGCCATCAAAAAAGACCAAACAGCCATTCCATTCCCGGGCGGATTGTGGTAAGATAATTGCGAATCAAGACGAAATGGGGCAGATGTGTATGGATACTATGATCATTGGAATTGCGGGGGGCACGGGCTCCGGTAAGACCACCCTGACCGAGCATCTGAAGGACAATTTTGGGCGACATGTCAGCGTCGTCTATCACGATAATTACTATAAAGCCCACCCTAACATGCCCTACGAGGAGCGGTGCAGGCTGAACTATGACCATCCCGATGCCTTTGACATGGAGCTGCTCGAGGAGCACCTCGCCATGCTCAAGAGGTACGAGAGCATCGAGATGCCGCTCTATGACTTCGTCCACCACCGCAGGCGGGATGAGTCGGTGACCGTCCAGCCCCGGCCATTGGTGATCATCGAGGGGTTGATGGTCCTCCACTCGCCGAAGATCCGGGAGTTGCTCGACCTGAAGCTCTACGTCGATACCCCCGACGACATCCGCTTCATCCGCCGCCTCAAGCGAGACATTGCAGAGCGTGGGCGGACCGTCGAGAGTGTCTGCAACCAGTATCTGGAGGTCGTCAGACCTGGCCACTTCAACTTCATCGAGCCGACGAAGATCTATGCGGACCTGATCATCCCCGAGGGCGGGTACAACGAGAATGCGCTGAGCGTCCTCATCCCCTTCGTCAAGGAGCTCTCCGGCTGATCAACGCCTTCTGAAGAGGGTATATCCATCCTTGATAGCCTGCCACGACCACACCTCGGGGATGGGGTCATCGCCGCCCATATACCAGCGGCTGCAGCGCAAAATCCTGGCCATGCCCATGATGAAGCCCTTCACGATGCCATGCGCATTGACTGCACCGATCATATAGGTGGAGCAGGAGGGGTGGTAGTGGCACGAAGGGCCGAAGAAGGGGGAGAGCACCCCCTTGTAGAGGTAGACGGGAGCGAGAAAGAGTTGGCGTAGATACCAAGAGGGCCGCTTCATGCCACCAGTGTAATGAGGGGAGGGTGGTTGAGGCAACACTCGTTCTATTTTTTGTTGAGGGTTTGACTAGAATCGCTGTACTGAGTATAGTAAGCACTGCATGTAAGCTAAGTATGGAGGGATACCGATATGGCTGGTAACGTATCTAAGAACGCCCGTCGAGAGGGCTCAAAGGAAATGACAAGTCGCTGGGGCGGCGCTATCAAGATGCGCTCGGTTTTCGAGAATGGCAAGCTTCGCCACATGGCGTATTGCGAGAAGTCCGGCAATACCGCCCGCAAGCCCAAGGATTTGATGTAAGAGGGTCTCACCCTGAACGCAAGATGCCTGTGGAATTCTTATTCGCAGGCTTTTTTTCTATGACAGACAGTGGTAAACGTCGGTTTTTAGCGAATTTTTACAGTATCCGATTACGACAGTCTGTGTTATAGTGTTTGTGAGTACGTAAACAACGACACATGAGAACATCATGAGGAGGAAACACGTGAAACGTCTTTCAAGAACTATTATGACAGCAATGCTGGTAACGCTATTGGCATTCTCCCTTGTGGGCTGTAAGAGCACCGCAAAGGTTGAGCCGATTCCCCCAGCTCCTGTTGTGCAACCTGCTCTAGAGCCTGCGGCTCCTGTAGCGCCACCCGTTGCAGAGCCAGCACCGGTTCCGGAACCTGTCCCGGCACCAGCTCCGGCGCCTGCTCCCGAACCGACACCAGTCGCTGTGGTAGCCCCCGTGGCAGTCCCCGAGATTGAAGAGCTGGTTGGAGAGGATCTGCCCTATGGTGGCAAGCAAGTTGTGAAAAACGCTGACGGGGCAAAGACCTTTGACCTCTTCATCGTGCACACCAACGACCTGAACGGCGACATCTATGGTGACGGCGGCGGTCTTGGCATTGCGAAGCTCTCCACTGCCCTGAAGGCTGGAATGGCAATCACCGACAACTGGCTGCTCCTCAACAGCGGCAGCGTCGGGGAGGTCCCCGCAGAAGCCGCCATGACGGCAGCTGCTGTGATTGACCTGCTGGGCTACGATGCCTACACTCCTCAGGCGATTCAGCTTGCAACCGGCATCACCGGAACCAAGCATGCCGCAGCCCTCAGCGTGAATGCCCTCGACAACGAGGACTACTTCGTCACCCAGCCCTACGCGGTCTACGACTTCAACGGATTCAAGGTTGGAGTTGCCGGCCTGACTGCTCCCAAGCAGATCCAGGGCGTGACCTTTGACAGTGACCTGATCTTTGATAACGCCCAGTGGGCAGTCGACCTTGCCAAGGACTATGTTGATTACCTGGTGGTCCTCAGTGACCTGGGCAGCAGCGGAGTCTTCACCAGCGAGCTGGTGGCCGCAAACGTCGATGGTATCGACCTGATCGTCGATGGCAATGGCAGCGCCACGGCTAAGGAAGTCAATGGTACCCTGATCGTGCGAGCCGATGAGAAGCTCAAGAGCGTCGGAGCCGTACAGCTCTCCGTGGTCAACGGGAAGCTTGCCGGTGAGTACGCCCTGAGGCTCCCTGCCGCCGACATCCTCGATCCCTCTGCAAGTGCGATCGCCGCTGAGTATGAGGGTCTGGCCAATGCAATGGGGTATACCCTCAAGGTGACGGTCCCTGAGGATCCGGTGATTGCCGCCCTGATCGCCCCGGTCGAAGTTGCAGCGGTTCCCGCTCCGGCTCCGGCTCCGGCTCCCGCCCCGGCTCCAGCACCTGTTGTGATCCCCGCTCCGGCAGCACCGGCTCCTGTAGCCCGCACTGCAGCTGAGTATCCGCTTGGTGTTGTTGAAATCATCAAGAATGATGCAGCGTTCGATGAGTTTGACCTCTTTGTGGTTCACACCAACGACGTGCACGCACGTATCGTACCTGGTGATGGCGGCATGGGCTACTCCAAGCTTGCCACTATGCTGAAGTTTGGTCGTTCGATCACCGATAACATTCTGGTCCTTGATGCCGGGGACGTGACCCACGGCACCAACCTGGCCAATATGTTTGAGGGTGAGACTGTCGGCGTGTTGCTCGACATGCTCGGATACGACGCAGTTGCCCCGGGCAACCACGACTTCAACTACGGTACGGACCGCCTGCTCGAGGCTGCCGAACTCGCTGAGACCTACACCGATATCAAGGTGCTCAGTGCCAACGTCACCGACAGAGACGGCTACCTGCTCTTCCAGCCATACCAGGTCTACGACTTCAACGGCTTCAAGATTGCAGTAGTTGGACTCACCACTCCCGATACGGCCACCAAGACCCACCCGAAGAACGTCGAAGGCGTCTACTTTGCCAATGACGAGATCTTCCAGATTGGTCAGGAAGCGATCGACATGGCTCGCGAGTACGTCGACTACATCATCGTCCTTGGCCACATCGGCCTCGATCCGGACGGTGAGAGTGGGCTTACCAGCGACCAGATCGTCAGTCGTATCAAGGGGATTGACCTCTTTATCGACGGGCACAGCCACACCACTCTCAAGAATGGTATGAAGGTTGGTGACACCCTGATCGTCTCTACCGGTGAGTATCTGAAGAACCTCGGCCTGGTACAGATTCACGTGAAGAACAACAAGGTAACGGCAACGTATCCGATGTTGATCCCCGCTGAAGATGTACTGAACGCCAAGGACTCCGCACTTGCCGCAGAGTGGGGCATTGCTGATGTACCCAACGATCCTGAGGTCGATGAGTATGTCGGCTACATGACCGCCCAGCTTGCTGACAAGCTTGGCCAGGTCATCGCCTACGTGCCTGAGTTCCTCGATGGTGAGCGCGGCAATGTGCGCACCAAGCCGACCAACCTCTCTCGCCTCATCACCCGTGCGATGACCGAGGAGAGTGGTGCAGACTTCACCATCACCAACGGCGGTGGTATCCGTGCCTCGATGAAGGCTGGAAACGTAACGCTCGGAGACGTGGTCAACGTCCTGCCGTTCACCAACATCATCACCGTCGCCGAGATCACCGGTGCTGACGTCTATGCTGCCCTTGAGCATGGCTACCGAATGCTCCCCGGTGAGAACGGTGGATTCCCGCAGTCCGACCTGCAGGTTGTCTACAACCGCTTCGCAGAGCCGGGCAAGAGGATCATGCGTGTCCTGCTCAACGGTAAGCTGATCGACAAGAACGCTACCTACAAGGTTGCAACCAACGACTTCATGGCCGCTGGTGGCGATGGATACTCAATGTTCGGCCGAGTCCTCACCGAGGGTTCGCTGCTCAGCGATGTCTTCGCCGACTTCTTGAAGAAGAGCTATCCTGTCAAGTAGGAAGGAGAGTACTCTGATTGGACGGCCACCCTTGGGTGGCCGTCTTTCATGGAGTGCTATTTCTCTGATACTGCTTGACAGAAATAGCACTATGGGGTAATGTTCCAATCGTTCAAAAGAAGATTCGGGCATAGCTCAGTCGGTAGAGCAGGTGGCTGTTAACCACCCTGTCGGGGGTTCAAATCCCTCTGCCCGAGCTAAAAAATGAGAGACAATCCGCGTGGGTTGTCTCTCATTCTTTATACGGTGGACTGCTTACGGCTTGGGGTTCAGGTTGCTGCCCTGCGCCTCATAGACGCGCCACGTCGTCTCGATGATCGAGTCGACGGATGAGTATTCGGCTTTCCATCCAAGGGCCTTGTGGGCACGTTTGCTGGACGCGACGAGTTTTGCCGGATCGCCGGGACGCCTTCCCACATACTCCACGTTGATCTCCCGTCCGGTGATGGATCGGGCGGTCTCGATGATCTCACCGACCGAGAGGCCTGCCTCACTGCCGAGGTTGACGACGAGGTTTCCCTTCTCCGCTGCCAGGTAGTCGGCGGCCAGGACGTGCCCGCGTGCCAGGTCGGTGACGTGGACGTAGTCACGTACCCCGGTGCCATCGTGGGTATCGTAGTCGGTTCCAAAGACGAGCATATTGGGTCTGATGCCGGCGGCGACCTCCATGACTACCGGTATGAGGTTGGCAGGGTTCTTCTCAAGGCCGAGCATCCTCATCTCAGGGTCATAGCCTGCCGCATTGAAGTAGCGTAGCGAGACGTAATTCAGCTTCTTGAGCTCACTGTACCATGCGAGGTTCTCCTCGATGGCGAGCTTGGTGTAGCCGTAGTAGTTGGTAGGTTTGGTAGGATGTTGTTCATCGACGGGGAGGTATTGCGGCTCCCCATAGACAGCAGCGGAGGAGGAGAGGATGAAGTTCTTCACCCCCGTCTCGATGGCTGCGGTGATGAGATTGAGTGAGCCGGTGATGTTGTTCTCGGAGTACTTGATCGGTGAGACCATCGACTCTCCGGCAGCCTTGAAGGCTGCCAGGTGGATGATGGTGTCCCAGCCATCCTCCAGGGCTTTGACGACCTCATCCTTGTTCCTGATGTCGCCCTCGTAGAGGGTGGCCCGGTTATCGACATTGGATCGCAGTCCACTGCTGAAGTTGTCGAAGATACCGACGTCATCACCACGCTGAAGAAATTCAAGGGCAACGTGTGTACCGATATACCCGGCCCCTCCAAAGAGTAATACCTTCATAAAAATCTCCTAGTTGAAACTCTGTATCAGCGTAGAGAGTTCGCTGACTTTCTCGTCGAGCTCTCTGCGCGATTGGGCCTCGACAACGAGGCGCAGATAGGGTTCGGTGTTGGACTTGCGTACGTTGAACCACCAGGTGGGGTATTCGATGCGATAGCCATCGAAGTCCATCACGGTGGTTGGGTTCCCCTCTGTGACGTAGCGCTTGTAGAGCCCCTTGACCGCCTCATCCTTCTCCTCGAGCTTGAAGTTGATCTCCCCGCTGTTGGCAAAGGTGACGACCGAATCGATGAATTGGCCGATGGTGATGCCAGAGCGCTTCAATTCGGCGGTCACGTTGAGGACGATGAGGGCGGCATAGAAGCCGCTGTCACAGTTGAAGAAGTCCCTGAAGTAGTAGTGGCCTGCAAGCTCGCCTCCGAAGATTGCCCCAAGCTCACGGAGCTTGTTCTTGGCAAACGCATGGCCGACCTTCCAGGTATGGACCTCACCGCCGAGCGATGCAAGGTAGTTGCTCGTTGACCGGCTGGTCCTGATGTCGATAAGGACCCGTCCCTTCTCACGTGCGAGGTAGTAGTGGCCCAGCAGTGCGGTGATGTAGTCGGGTTGCAGGAACCGTCCCCTCTCGTCGAGGAACATCACCCGGTCCGCGTCTCCATCGAAGATGACGCCAATGTCACTCTTGTTGGCTATGACCGCTTTTTTGAGGTCCTCACAGTTCTCCGTGTCGAGCGGATTGGGCTCATGGGCGGGGAAGGTGCCGTCGAAGTGGTCGTAGAGGTAGTGGTGATTCTCACCCAAGAGCTCCTTTACCAGGAGGTTTGCCATGCCGTGGGAGCAGTCGATGGAGAGGTTGAGCCCCTCGATATCGAGGTCGAACTCCTGGAGGAAGGCGAGGTAGGGTGTTTTGCCATCCTTCTCTATGATGGTGCCCTTGGTGGAGGAGACGATGATCGCCTCCTCATTGACCATCCGTTCAAGCTCCTTGAGCCCGCTGTCCGACCCGACGGGCACTGCCTTGGTGCGGCTGATCTTCAGCCCGTTGTAGATGGCCGGGTTGTGGCTTGCGGTGATCTGCACTGAAGCATCAACCTTGAAGTGGACCGTGCAGAAGTAGACCATCGGGGTTGTGGCGAGGCCGATATCCCACACATCGGCGCCACTGTCGGTGACGCCCCGACAGAGGGCAGCGAAGATCTCATCGCTGGTGGTGCGTACGTCGCGACCGACCAGGACGACCGGACTCTTGAGGAGCTTGGGGATGAAGTAGCCGATTTTATAGACCGTCTCCTTGTCGAAGTCCTTGTTGTAGATTCCCCTGATATCATATGCCTTGAATGCACTCATGCTGTACCTCTTATAGTGTTGTGTTGATCTGGTCGATGAAGTCCTTGCGCGCCATCAGCTCAAAGAAGTGGATCGTCCCATCGGTGAGGACGACCATCTCGACCATCTGCCGAAAGAGCCGATCCACTATGTTGACGTCGCGGATCCGCTCGCTTACCCGCTTGCCGTCGATGATCTGTCGGGCCATGTTCTTGGGCACCGGGCGGGTCATCACGACATCGCTGGCAGAGAAGGAGCCCTCGAACCGGACAAAGGGGGCCTTGGCTTTCTTGGGCTTGAGCGAGATACCAAGGAGTGAGGGGGAGCGCTCGAAATCCTCGAAGTAGAAGCGTCCTTCACACCGATAGAAAAACACACCGAACTCTCGAAAGACACTGTGGTTGTTTCCATACCATGTGGCATATGTCCGCCAGCCTACCGGCGCGCCATGACGCGACTCCAGTTCTTCCAAGAAGGCTTGTGCATCATCATCCATTCCTACGACCTCTGCTCTCTAGCTTTTTTCCATATTAGCATATACACTGCGTTGCAGAAAGAGCAGACCGATGATTGCAGATTATGTCTTGAAAGATTTTGGAAAGATACTGAAAAAGAATGGCTTGGAGATGCGTCGCTTGATGCTCCAGAGCGACACAGATTGCATGCGTGTCTACGACCGCAACCTGGAGGATATCCAGGTGACGGTCGACCTGTATGGACCGTATGCCCGGGTCACGGACTTCAGTGAGGAGGGATTGGAAGAGGAAGAGATAGCGGCCGTATGTGACGTCGTGGGACGAATGCTCTATGTAGAGGCCGATAACGTAGTATTCCACCGAAGGAAAAAAAGAATTGGAAGGGAGCAGCATGATGTCCTGGAAGAAGAGGGGCTGCTCACCACAGTGAGAGAG
>CALFMX010000042.1 GCA_937902565.1 uncultured Spirochaetales bacterium | reverse complement strand
GGAGCCGGCCTTCCCCCGCCCCTCCAGGTCAGAGGCGCTGAGGATGCCCCGAGGTGCGTCTATGGTGATGGGCAGGGTGCCCGCAATGGCGGCAAGCGAGCCGATCTCATGGCCGATGATGTGGCTGCTTGAGGCAGTGAGGACCTCTTTGCCCCGCCCCGCTTGGATGTAGAGGGGGATGAGGTTTCCCATGCAGCCTGAGGGGACGAAGAGGGCGGCCTCCTTGCCGGTGAGGGCGGCTGCACGCTCTTCAAGTGCTGTCATGGTGGGGTCTTCACGGTAGACATCATCACCGACCTCGGCGCGTGCCATCGCCTCTCTCATCCCCTTGGTGGGCTTGGTAACCGTATCACTGCGCAGGTCAAAGCGTTTCATTGCATCTCCTCCCGATTCCTGAAAACTATAGCCCGAAGTGGCCGGTACGTCCACTCTCCCCATAGAAAACGACCCCCGATTGCTCGGGGGCCGTAGTAGGCAAGGTTTTGGATCTACTTGAGGTAGACGTCCTTCAGCGGGTGGATATCCATGGTGTTGGGATGCCAGCCGCCCCACTTGTCCAGGTCGACCATGCCAAGGTTGACGTAGTAGTACAACGGCATGACAGCCTGGTCCTGGTTGATCATGATGTCCTCAGCGGTCATCAGGACTCCGAAGCGGTCTGCGCCTGCCGGCATGCGGGCTGCTTCGTTGATGAAGAGGTCATAGAGCTCGTTGGAGTACTGGCCACCGTTCATACCGGCTCCGGTGATGAACATGTCAAGGAAGGTATTGGGGTCCTGGTAGTCACCAACCCAACCGGCACGTGAGACCACGAAGTTTCCGGTGTTGCGGTTGGAGAGGTAGGTGCCCCACTCCTGGTTCTCAAGTACGACGTTGATACCCAGGTTGTTCTTCCACTCCTGCTGGATGAACTCGGCGATCTGCTTGTGTCCCTCGTCGGTGTTGTAGAGGATCGGTATGGTCGGGAAACCGGCACCGTTGGGGTAGCCAGCCTTGGCAAGCAGGCTCTGTGCCTTCTCGATCGCCTCATCCATGTCACTGAAGGGGAACTCAAGTCCATCGTAACCGGCCATCGGGCTGACAATGCCCCATGCGGGGATCTGTCCAGCCTTCAGGATGCCTTCGACCAGTGCCTCGCGGTCGATGGCCAGCGAAAGGGCCTGGCGTACGAGCGGGTTGTTGATCGGGGCCTTCTCCGTCTGGAAGACGTAGTAGTAGGTGGCCAGCTGCGGGGATGCCTGGAAGTCATCACGCATCTGGGCGGCATTGATCTGATCCGGCGGTACGGTGGTTGCCCAGTCAAGCTCGCCGTTGAGGTACATGTTGAAGTTGGTCGTCGAGCTGTCGGAGCTGTAGAAGACCACCTTGTCCAGGCTCACCTTGTCGCGATCCCAGTAGGTCGGGCTCTTGGAGACGGTGATCGAGGTCTGTGCAACACGGTCGGTCAGCACGAAGGGGCCGTTGCCGACGAAGTTGGCCGGGTCGGTCCAAGCGGAGCCATACTTCTCGATGGTGTGCTTGGGCACGATGGCGAAACTGTAGTGGGCAAGGGCGTCGACGGCGTACGGAAGCGGCCCGATGAGGTCCATCTGGAAGGTGTGGTCATCGAGGGCGCGGATGCCGACTGCCTCAGGACCAGCTGCTCCACTGTTGTACTCTTCGGCTCCGACGAGGAACATGGCGGGGAACCAAGCGTAGGGTCCACCAGTCTCGGGGGCGAGGATCCTCAGCCAGCTGTAGACGACGTCATCGGCTGTAATGGGGGTTCCGTCACTCCAGACGGCGTTCTTGCGCAGCTTGAAGGTGTATTGGGTCCCATCATCATTGCTGGTCCAGCTCTCTGCAACTCCGGGAACTGCAAAGGAGGTCTCAGGGTCGTAGGCGACGAGGCCTTCGAAGATTGCCTGGTAAATCCGATGTTCGGGAACACCCTGGATCAGGGCAGGGTCCAATGACTCGGGCTCAGCACCGTTCGAGATGCGGAATACCACCTCTTTGACGGCCGGGGCAGCTGGAGCTGCGGGAGCAACAGGGGCTGCAGGGGCAGCGGGAGCAACAGGGGCTGCAGGGGCTGCAACAGCTGTGGGAGTCGGGGCTGCAGGAGCAGGTGCTGCCGGTGCTTCTTTCTTCCCGCAGGAAATAAAGAGTGCACTGACAAGAAGCACGCTCAGCAGGATAGCTAGAAACTTCTTCATAGACATATCTCCTTGTAGTTCTAAGTGTAGACGTTCAACTTAGCATAGGATACATTAAACCATGAATCAAGTGAAAACGCAAATAGCTTATCATGCGTATGTGCGTAATTTGCATATGTAAAGCTGGTTTATGCACCTTTTGCATAGAGGATATTGGAGGGGATTGGGATGCAGTACACGTTGGTGATGAAGCAAGCCGGCCCCATCTACCGTATCTCCCGATTCTTCTCGCTTCTCTGCCTCTCTTTTTCCCTCTTTTTGCTCTGGGGATTGGCGTCCAGTCTCACTGACGGCGTGCGTTTCAGCTCCATGATCCACATCGTGTTTCTCCTGCTCATCTCAATCGCCGGGGCACTCTATCGCGACAGCTGGGTCTTTGACACGAGTGGGGGGACCATCACCTCGTTGTGGGGGTTCGGCCCGTTCGTCAAGCGTACCTCATACTCCTTTGATGAGGTCGATCGGCTGGAGTTGTCCCACTTCGTCAAAGGGGGGAGCGCAGGCGGCACGCGCCTCGTCAGGCGGAGGCGGGGAGGGGCCATGGTGGTCTTTTCCATCCGCCTTGCCGAAGGAGGGGAGCGCTCCATCCAGATCATGGGGGAGCGACGGTCGGCGGGCAGGGTAGAGGAAGCCGCCCGCAGGATTGGGGCGGCTACCGGCTTGTCTCTCTATATCGATCGGCCTCGGGACATGGAGACCAACCTCACGCTACACGACCTGTGATGAGGCGGCTGCCTTCTGTGCCTCTTCCATCGAGACGTTTTGGTAGTCCCGTGTGGTGTCATAGAGCCAGCAGGCGACCTGGTGGTCCCTCTCATAATCGAACATCGGGGGGATGTGGCAGGAACACCAGGGCATCCGTTTAGGACAGCGCTCATAGAAGTAACAGCCAAAGCGCTCCTGGTCCGGGGATGGCACATCACCGCTGAGGATGATGCGCTGTCTTCCCTTCTCGACCGTCGGGTCGGGAATCGGCGCTGCACTGAGCAACGCCGTGGTGTAGGGGTGGAGCGGATTGTCATAGAGGCGCACCGCATCGCTGACCTCGACGAACTTGCCAAGGTACATGACGGCAACCCGGGTCGAGATGTGCTGGATGACGGCCAGGTCATGGGCGATGAAGATGTAGGTGAGGCCGAACTCCTTCTGCAGGTCGCTGAGCAGGTTGAGGATCTGGCTCTGGATCGAGACGTCCAGGGCACTGACCGGCTCATCGGCAAGGATGATCTTCGGATTGAGGGCCAGGGCGCGGGCGATGCCGATGCGCTGGCGCTGACCGCCGCTGAACTCATGGGGATAGCGGTTCTTGAAGAGCTTGTTCAGGCCCACCCGCTCCATGAGATCCTCGACGCGATGCTCGATCTCGATGTTGGTCAGCGGCTTCTCCAGGAGCCCGCGGCGATTGTAGATCACCAGTGGCTCCGCAATGATCGAGCGGACCGTCATCCGTGGATCCAGCGATGCGTAGGGGTCCTGGAAAATCATCTGCATCTCACGCCGTGCCTTGAGCATCTGGTGCTTGTCGGCGGTGACGAGGTCGATGCCCCCGAAGAACACCGACCCGCTGGTCGGCTTGTGCAGTTGGCTGATCGAGCGCACGGTCGTTGACTTGCCGCAGCCGCTCTCGCCGACAATGCCCAGTGTCTCGCCCGGGTAGACATCGAAGCTGATGCCATCGACGGCACGGATGAACCCGACCTGCTTCTGCAGGATGGACCCGCTGGAGATAGGGAAGTGCTGCTTCAGGTCCCTGACCTCCAAGAGAGGTTCTTGCTTACTCATACACTCGCTCCTTCTCATCAACGTAGAGCCAACAGCTCACTTCGTGGCCCTTCTCCAGCTCCCTGAGTGGAGGGTAGGCGTGGTGGCAGACCTCCATCGCCTTGTGGCAACGGGGATGGAAGGGGCAGCAGGGTGGCAGGTCGATGACGTTGGGGGGCTGGCCCTCGATGGAGAAGAGGCGCTCGCCCTTCTTGGTAGTATCCATCCGGGGCACGCTCTTGATGAGCCCCTCGGTGTAGGGGTGGGCGGGGTAGGCATAGAGCTTGCCGGTCTCGGCCCGCTCCACGATCTTGCCGGCATACATGACACAGACGTGGTCACACATCCCGGCCACGACGCCCAGGTCGTGGGTGATGAGGATCACCGCCGTCCCCATCTTCACTGAAAGTTTGGCGATCAATTCGAGAATCTGGGCCTGTATAGTAACATCCAATGCGGTAGTCGGTTCATCTGCGATTAATAGCTTAGGCTGACAAGCCAAAGCCATGGCTATCATTACTCTCTGCCTCATTCCTCCTGAAAGCTGATGGGGATACTCATCAACTATCTTTTCAGCTCTGGGAATCCCTACAACCTTTATCATCTCAATAGTCCTTTTTCTGGCTTCTTCCTCAGTCATATGCTGGTGAAGCATCAGAACTTCGGATATTTGAAATCCTACGGTAAATACAGGATTCAGCGACGTCATAGGCTCTTGAAATATCATTGAAATATCATTTCCGCGAATATCTCTGATTTTATTTTCGGAAACTTCTAAAAGATCTTCCCCATTAAATGTTATCCGTCCATTGACAATTTTTCCTGGAGGACTTGGTATTAAACGCAATATAGACATAGCCGTAATGCTTTTGCCACAGCCTGACTCTCCTACTATTCCTATGGTCTTCCCCGATTCGACATCAAAATCCACACCATCTACGGCTTTCACTACTCCATCGTCAGTATAAAAATAAGTCTTTAAATCTTTTACTTTCAATAGTTTATCCATACCTCTATCCCCCTTATTTAGACTTAGGATCAATGGCATCTCTTAATCCGTCGCCAAACAAATTGATTCCCATAACCGCTAAAAAAATAGCAATTCCCGGCGGTAACCACAACCATACACGATTTTTCAATACATATATATCCCTTGCATTTTGAACAAGATTTCCCCAAGTAGGTACGGGAGGAGTTACGCCAAGTCCTAAGAAGGACAAAGCCGCCTCACTCATTATTGCTGCCGCCATCCCCATTGTGGCGCTGACAATTATATAACCAACCGTATTGGGTATTAAATGTCTCCATATGATTTTACTGTCCCTGATCCCCAAAGCTCTTGCAGCCTGAACAAATTCCTGTTCTCTTAACGAAAGTATCTGGCCTCTTATCATTCTGGCAAGTCCTGGCC
>CALFMX010000041.1 GCA_937902565.1 uncultured Spirochaetales bacterium | reverse complement strand
CAACCGCTTCCCCCCTGGTATGATGAGCATCTTCGGCGGCGAAGAGAGCAGCTCATCATACCAGGGGGGAAGCGGTTGTGTGTCTCTGTTCATGGTCACTCCTTGACCAGAGTGTGCCACAGCAGGTGAGACATATGATGTCTCACCCCAGGTTTTCTTGCATTTTTTTCACCGCATCAGCGTAGAGGGCAACAAATGAGGGAGGGGCGATCGGAGAGACGTTCGGCCCATAGTAGAGGAGAGCGGAGAGGATCTCATTGAGGTTGGTCACCGGCAAGGTCACCACCAGAGCCCCCTCCCCCTCCCGGGTCACCTGCTGGTCGGGGTGCCAGGTCTGGGTGGCGATGACCTCTGCGGCCCAGCCGGTGGCACGGAAGCTGACCTCGACCACGTCGCCTGAGAGGAAGATCCCGTACCCTCCCTCGATGAGTGCGTCGAGTTCGTCATCACTGAAACGCTCCTGGGCCCAGTCCCCCTCGATCGGGGAGAGGCTCACCACCCGGGCGAGGTGGAAGGTCCGGATCTCCCGCTTGTGCAGGTCGTAGGCGAGCAGGTACCAGCGGCTGCTGTAGTTGATGAGCCTGAGGGCTTCGATGTGGCGCCGGGAGGATGAGCCCTTGCTGTCCTTGTAGGAGAGGGTGATGCGCAGACCCCGCTTCATCGCATCGAGAAGGCGCCCGAAGATCTGCCAGTCAGGCCAATCCTGGACCGGGGAGCGGAAGGTGATCTTACGCTCAAGGACGCGGTACTCCTCCTCAAGGCCCTGGCCCAGGGCTTCGCTCGCCCCGTCGATGAGGATCGGCTCCATCCCCTGCGCCTCGGCAAGGGAGCGGACGATCGCCTTGAGGACGAGGAGGTGGCCGTTTGATTGGCCGAGGGGGGAGAAGGGTTCGGTGTAGATGTACCGGCGCTGGGGCTCATCATAGGCGATGGGGGCGCCGAGGCGTTCGCGCAGGTATGCGATGTCTCTCACCACCTGGCGGCGGCTGACCTCGAAGCGTGCCATGACAGCGGCGGTCGTCACCCCACCCGCCTCTTCCATCATCCGGTTGATATAGAGGATTCGTTCCAATTGGGCCATGGCCCATCATACAGCAAAGGCCCTCCCCGGGGGGAGGGCCAACGTTGTTGTTGTCAGGGACCTTCGGTCTCTTACTTGGCAGCCTTGAGGTTTGCCTCAAGCTGGTCGAGGAAGACGGAGAGCTCCTTGGGCAGCTTGTCGCCGAACTTCGGGTAGTGGTTCTCGCGAATGTCGGCAACCTCTGCCAACCATCCGTCGATGTCCACTTCCAAGAGCTCCTTCATCTGCGCTTCGGTGACGCCCTCGGGGCGGTCGATGGCATCGATGGAAGGCATCACGCCGATCGGGGTGTCAACGGTCTTTGCAGTCCCTTCACACGCCTCGAAGACCCACTTCAGCACACGGCTGTTCTCGCCGAAGCCCGGCCAGATGAAGTGCTTGTTCTCGTCACGGCGGAACCAGTTGACGTAGAAGATCTTGGGCAGTTTGCTCTGGTCCTTGGCGGCCTTGCCGATGTTGATCCAGTGCTGGAAGTACTCACCCATGTGGTAGCCACAGAAGGGGAGCATGGCAAAGGGGTCACGGCGGATGGTACCGACCTTGAGGTCGAGGGCGGCGGCGGTGATTTCGCTACCAACGATCGAACCGAGGAAGACACCGTGGTTCCAGTCGTGGCTCATGTGCACCAGAGGAACGGTCTTGGGCCTGCGGCCACCGAAGAGGATCGCGCTGATCGGAACCCCCTTGGGATCCTCCCACTCTGCTGCGATCGACGGCGCCTGGGCTGCAGGTGCGGTGAAGCGGGCGTTGGGGTTGGCGGCAGGCTTCTGGTCCTTGTTGGACTTGTCCTGCACCCACTCGTTGTTCAGCCAGTCGATGACGGGGCCGGGGGCGTCGTAGCCGATGCCCTCCCACCAGACGTCCTTGTCCTCGGTGACGGCACAGTTGGTGAAGATGGTGTTCTTCTCCGCGGCCTTCATCGCATTGTAGTTGGACTGCAGGGAGGTGCCCGGTGCAACACCGAAGAAGCCGGCCTCCGGGTTGATGGCGTAGAGCCGGCCATCATCGCCGAACTTCATCCAGGCGATATCGTCGCCGATGGTCTCAACCTTCCAACCAGGGACGGTGGGGATGAGCATGGCGAGGTTGGTCTTTCCACACGCTGAGGGGAAGGCGCCGGTCACGTAGCGGCTCTTGCCCTCGGGGCTGGTGATCTTGAGGATCAGCATGTGCTCTGCAAGCCACCCCTCGTCGCGGGCCAGGACACTGGCGATGCGCAGGGCAAGGCACTTCTTGCCGAGGAGGGCGTTTCCACCGTAGCCGGATCCGTACGACCAGATCTCGCGGGTCTCGGGGAAGTGGGAGATGTACTTGTGCTCAAGGGGAGCGCAGGGCCACTGGCCGTTGTCACTCTCGCCTTCGGCTAACGGCTTGCCGACGGAGTGGTAGCACGGGACAAAATACCCATCGGTGCCCAGCAGGTCGAGGACCTTGGTGCCGACACGGGTCATGATCATCATATTGAGAACAACGTAGATGCTGTCGGTGAGCTCGACACCGATCTTTGCGATCGGGGAGCCGAGGGGACCCATGGAGAAGGGGATCACGTAGAGGGTACGACCCTTCATGCTGCCACGGTAGAGATCAGTCATCGTCTCCTTGAGAGCGACGGGATCGATCCAGTTGTTGGTGGGGCCAGCAGCTTCCTTGGTCTTTGAAGCGATATAGGTGCGGTTCTCGACCCGTGCGACGTCGGAGGGGTCGGAGTTGTAGGCAACACTATGGGGTTTCTTCTCGGGATTCAATGCAACACAATAGCCGTCTGCAATCTGACTGGCGATAAGCTCGTCATACTGGGCTGAACTGCCGTCTGCGATAACGATCTGTTCGGGAGTTGTGAGTTCAGCAAAATCCAAGATCCATTTCTTGAGCTTTGCGTGCTTGATGTCATTGACGTTCATGGACTACTCCTTGTTCTAAAACATAGACTGCGACTCTTCATGAAATTAAGAGTTGCTACACTCAACGTACCGCTTTTTAGAATCTTAGGCAATACGTTTTACACACGTCAATTAGAACATTGTACCATGGAATCGGGAGTTGAAACTCAAGTAGAGCTCCGGCGGTACATCCTCGGGGATGTCCAGCAGGTAGTCGCTGATCTTGCGGATCCGGTCCTTCAGACTCTCCTTCTTGGAGAGCTGTGCCTCCTTGAGCATCGACAGGCACTCGACGATGATCGAATGGCTGCTGCGCACCTCCTCGATGGCCGTCCGAAAGCGGTGGGCAAGATCGAGGATGATCTGCTGTGTCTCCTCAGGGTGGGCAGCGATGAAGGCGGGAAAATTCTCCTTGTCGATCTCCACGAGGGTACAGTCGGTGACGGCTACCGCCGTCGACGAGCGGGGGTACTCCTCAAAGAGTCCCATCTCCCCGATCGAGGCACCGGGTTTGGAGATCTGCACCAGCTCAAACTGCTGGGGGGTATGATGGTTCAGATAGAGGGCAACGGTCCCTGAACGCAAGACGAACATCGTCGTGCAGGGCGTGCCCTGCTGGAAGATCACCGTCCCTTCTCGGACTTCGATGAGCGGGTTTCCTGCATCATGGGTAGTGGACATCTCTTCCTCCTTGTCACAGGGCCATAGTATACCACGGCCGGAGGGCGGGCAAGGGAGGCGCAATTGACACCCTTCAGGCCCACAGCTACCCTGTCTCCATGATCGAACTCTCCCTTCCCGCCGGCAGTCTCCAAGCAGCCCTCGCCGCCTTTGATGGCGGAGCCGACTCGGTCTATGTGGGGCTGCGCGCCTACAGCGCCCGTGCCTCGGCCACGAACTTCAGCCTAGAGGAGCTCTCCAAGCTGCGCGCCTTCTGCCTTGAACACAACAAACGCTGCTACGTCACCCTCAACACCCTCCTCGATGAGGAGGCCCTCTCCCTCATCATCCCCACCATACGGGAGCTGGCCTTCATCGGCTGTGACGGGGTCATCGTGCAGGACCTCGGCCTCGCCCGCCTCATCAGGACGCACGTTCCCACCCTCCCCCTCCACGCCTCGACGCAGATTGCCGTCCACACCGCCGAGGGGGTCAAGGAGCTCTCTCGCCTTGGCTTTGAGCGGGTGGTGCTCGCCCGTGAACTGACCATCGAGGAGGTGGCGGCCATCCGGAAGGCCTGCCCCTCCGTCGAGTTGAAGGTCTTCATCCATGGGGCGCTCTGCTACAGCGTCAGCGGGGCGTGCATGGCCAGCTACCAGCTCTCCCGCCGTAGCGCCAACGAGGGCGCCTGTGCCCAGATCTGCCGCTCCTACTTCACCGTCGAGGCGGATGAGGCGGTCCCACCCGCCCTCTCCCCGATGCCAGCGGGGCCGAAGCAGGCCTGGTTCTTCTCGATGAGCGACCTGGCGGCAGGAGAGGCGATCAGGCGCCTCGATGAGATCGGCATCGAGAGCGTCAAGATCGAGGGGCGGATGAAGAGCCCCCTCTACACCCGTGCCGCCGCCCGCTACTACCGAGCCCTCCTCAGCGAAGGGGGGGATGTGGGGAGCCTCGAGGAGGAGCTTGCCACCGCCTTTGCCCGCAGGCAGACCGGCGGCTGGCTCGCCGGCTATGGACGGACGGGCCAGGACTTCTCGATCAGGAGCACACCAACACTGGGCAGCACCAGCTACCCGGGTCACCGTGGCGTCTTGGGCGCCACGGTCGTCGACAGTGATGAGGAGGGGGTCTGGGTGCAGTGTGAGCGAGAACTCGCCCTGCGTGATGGGCTGATGTACTTCATCCCATCACCGAACGGGCCGGTGGAGGCGGTGCGTTTCGGTATCACGGAGCTGTGGGATGAGCGAGGAGCACGCACACAGAGGGTCGAGGAGGGGCGGGAGGCGTTCATCGCCCTCCCGAGAGGGCAGCAGTGGCCCCGGGTCGGGGAGCAGCTCTTCCTGGTCAGCAAGCACGACCAGAACCTCGCCCTCTACAGCGAGGCGCTCCCCCTCTACAAGAAGCCGATCACCATCACCGTCACCATCGGCGATGAGAACCTGGTGCTCTCAGCAGGGAATCTGGAGTGCAGCTACGAGCTGAGGGGGGAGGAGGCGAAGAGCGAACAGGACACCGAGGGGAATCTGAGGCGGGTCCTCTCGCGAAGCGGGGCCTCCCCCTTCACTCTCGGAGATCTTGTGGTGGTCAATCACTCACGCCATGATCTTGGATCCCTCTTCTTGCCAGTGAGCCGGCTCAACGAGATCCGCCGCCTCTTCTACGAGGAGCTTGATGCGCTCCATACAAGAGAGGTGGCACAGCCGCTTGAAGAGGAGAGTGTGCCGACCCCCCTCACGTGCCCTC
>CALFMX010000040.1 GCA_937902565.1 uncultured Spirochaetales bacterium | reverse complement strand
GAAGGCCCTGCGCCAGAGACGAATCCCCTACAGTGTCCAGGCCGCCCGCTCCTTGATGCTCGAGTCGATGGCCGGTGACCTCTATTCGATGTTGCAACTGCTGCTCTACCCGGAGGATCGTCTCGCCTATGCAGTCGTGCTCCGGAGCCCCTTCTGCAACCTGAGCGACCGGGCGCTCAGCACTGTGGTCGGCCAGGAGTTGTTTGCACCCGATGAAACCCTCTCCGCCGATGATCAGGGACGCCTGGCCGTCTGCCGGGAGCTCTATGAGAACCTGCGCTCCTCGATGGGGAGCCTCACGCTGAGCGCCCTCGTCCATGAGCTCTTCTACGGGAGCGGCTACTACCTCCACCTTGCAAAGAGTGAGGAGTACCAGGTCTACCTCGAGCACTTCACCTTCCTCCACCGCCTCGCCCAGATCCAGGAGGGTGAGGGCAAGAGCGTGAGCCAGTTTGTCGACTACCTGCGGGCGCGCCTTGGGGAGAATGAGAAGATCGATGACCTTGAGGTCATCAAGGAGGTGGAGGAGGGGGTGCAGATCATGTCGATCCACAAGTCCAAGGGGCTTGAGTTCCCGATCGTGATCGTAGCCAACACCGGAACGAAGGGGAGACGCACTGAGTCGCTGATCTCCACCTTCGCCTCGATTCCCATACCCCACTACCTGGAGGGGGAGATTGCAGAGAGCCCGACCAAGGTCAGGGCTGCCCGTCATGCCGGCCAACTGGAGGACCGTGATGAGGAGCTTTTGCGACAGCGGGCGGAGCTCAAGCGCCTGCTCTATGTGGCGTTGACGCGCAGTGAGACCCACCTGGTCTTCAGTGGCGCCTTTGGGCGCAACAACCGCACCCTCTCCGACGATGGGCAGGCCGATACCCTGCTCTTGATGCTCACCGAGAGCCTCGGCATCGATATCAACGACCCCAAGGGGGCAGCGGGCATCGTCCAGATCGATGCCATCGATTCGATCAGCGAGGGGGAGCTCTACAGCCACCGGCGTGAGAGCGAAGCGGCCCTGGCGGCTCGGGTGGAAGAGGCGAGGGCGTGGTACGGGGAGGCACGGGAAGCGATTGGAGAAAGCGTGGCCAGGGTAGGGGTCACCACCCTCCACCCATCCCGCCCGTCGTATGGAGCCTCTCCATTGCCCCACCTGGAGAGTGACGATATCCTCGCCCGTTACGGTGAGGAGCAGGTCACCGGATTCGGGACCCTTGTCCATACCCTGGTCGAGCAGGCGATGCTCACTGCCGAAGACAGGCAGGATGTGGTGCCGCGCTCGCTTGCTCGCTCCCTCTCAGAGCGTGAGCTCTCAACACTCATCAGTGATGGGAATGCCCTTGTTGCCTCATTCCTCGCAAGTGATTTCTTCACCGCCGAAATCGCCCCCTTCCGGCGGGACGTGGAGGTGGGGTTCTTCCTGCGAAGCGAGGATGGGGGCAGGCCCATTGTGGCAGAGGGGGCGATCGACCTGGTGGTCGACCAGGGTGACCGGCTCCTCGTCGTCGACTTCAAGAGCGACCGCTATTGGGATGAGACAGCCCATGAGGGACAGCTGCGCACCTATATGGAGGCAGCTGCCAAGATCTGGGAGAAGAGGGTAATCGGTGCTGTCATCTTTGTGCGTGACAGCGGCCGTCCGGTCTTCTATCGGTAGGGGAGGATGGAGAGAAAAAAGACAGGGCCGTCGAGGCCCTGTCCCTGGTACGTGGCTGCTCTGGTCAGTACGATCCGTAGAGCGGTCCGAAGGTAGCACAGGCGCGGAAGTCCGCTCCCTCCTTGTCCATGCCGAGCATCGACCAGGCACTGGGGCGGAAGATGTCCTCGTCTTTGACGTTGTGCATGTTCACCGGGATGCGGAGCATCGAGCAGAGGGTGATGATATCCGCCCCGAAGTGACCGTAGCCGAGCGCGCCGTGGTTGGCACCCCAGTTGGCCATTACCGAGTAGACATCCTTGAAGGGGCCGTCCTTGCCGTCGGTGCGTGGTACGAACCACGTCGTCGGCCAGGTCTGGTCGGTCCTCTTGTTGATGATGTCGAAGACCTCCTCGGGGACATCGCAGGTCCACCCCTCGGCGATCTGGACTACCGGGCCGACACCCTTGACGACGTTCATGCGCACCATGGTCAGGGGCATGCCCCCTTCACTGAGGAAGGTGGAGCTGAAGCCACCGCCACGGAAGTAGCCGACGTTGGCCACGCTGAAGCGGGTGTTCTCCAGGGTCTTCTTCACATCCTCTTCGGTGATCTCCCAGAAGCGCTTCATCTCACTCTCTCCGCGCGCATTCTTCATCTGCCCGGCGGCATCGAGGGTGGTGGACCCGCTGTTGATCAGGTGGATGAACCCGTCCTTGGCGAGGCCTTCGGGCTGCCAGCCGGTGACCCGCTTCACTGATTCGGGGCTCCAGTAGGTGCGCACGTCGCTGAAAATCGAGGCACGGTTGGTGAGCAGCTTGCAGAAGAGCATGCTGATACCGTTGAGGTGGTCGTTCTCGGTTGCCATCAAGAATGGTTCACGGATACCGTTCCAGTCGAAGCTGGTGTTCAGCATCGTCTCCATGAAGTCGCCGTTGGGCCAGTGGTCGGTCCATTGCCGCTGGCCCTGGAAGCCGGCGAGGATGGCGTTGTGTCCGAGGGCTTCCTCCTTGAGGCCGAGCTTTGCGAGGTTCTTGTTGCCGATCATCAGGTCACGACCGATCATCACCATCTTGGTGACGTACTCCCAATCCCTATCGAGTTGCTCCTTGCTCCGCCTCGACTCCGGAGCATTGACGGTGTCCTCTGCCTGGATGCAGTTCTTCCTGACCCACGCGATGGCCCGCTTGTACTCCTCAGGATCATAGATCTCCTCGTTGACGCGGCGTTCGATCTCGCTCATGTCCACCACTTCGCTGCGCATGCCCAGGTAGTTCTGCAGGAGATCCTGGTCGACGATCGAGCCGGCGATACCCATCGACATGCCGCCGATGGAGAGGTAGCTCTTGCCCCGCATCGTCGCCACCGCTATGCCAGCACGGGCGAAGCGGAGGATCTTCTCGGCCACATCGGCCGGGATGGAGGTGTCGCTGGAGTCCTGTACATCCCGTCCATAGATGCCGAAGGCGGGCAGGCCCTTCTGGGTATAGGCTGCAAGCACTGCAGCCAGGTAGACTGCTCCGGGGCGTTCGGTGCCGTTGAAGCCCCATACCGCCTTGATGGTCATCGGATCGATGTCGAAGGTCTCGGTACCGTAGCACCAGCACGGGGTCACCGTGAGGGTGATACTGACGCCTTCACGGGCAAACTTCTCGGCACAGTCGGCGCTCTGGCGCACTCCGCCGATGGTCGAATCTGCAATGACACACTCGACCGGCTCGCCGGTGCCATGGAATACATTCTCACTGATCAGCTTTGCTGCGGCCTTTGCCATGTTCATCGTCTGATCTTCCAGCGATTCGCGTACACCCCGTTGCCGACCATCGATGACCGGGCGGATGCCGATCTTTGGAAGTGAGGCTGCATAGCGCTTTTCGGGTCCTACATTCTTCATTGCCATATCGTCCCCCTTGGTATATGATGCTTAATGTAATCGTTTACAGTCATGTTCAGTATTACATACGACTGCCCATTTTGCAATCGAAAAAGCAAGGAGATGGCTATGCTGAAGAACATACCCTCAATTCTCAGTCCTGAATTGTTGAAAGTCATTATGGAGATGGGTCACGGCGACGAGATCGTCATCGGTGATGGCAACTTCCCCGCCGCCAGCATGAATGAGCGGGTCATCCGCCTCGATGGGCACAACGCAGAAGCCATCCTTGAGGCGCTCTTGACCCTCTTCCCGCTCGATACCTACGCACCCAACGCCTTCTTGATGGAGAAGGTGAGCGGCGATAGTGTCGAGACGCCCATCTGGGATGCCTACGAGAGGATTGCCAAGGCGGGGGACCCCGGCTTCAAGGGTTTTGAGATGATCGAGCGCTTCGCCTTCTATGAGCGCAGCAGCAAGGCGTATGCCGTCATCGCATCCGGGGAGACGAGCCTCTATGCCAACATCATCCTCAAGAAGGGTGTGGTGGCCTGATCAACTTCGATCTGTTGTCCACAACTGCTTGTATTCACGGGGGCTCATCTGCATGTGGGTACGGAATTGTCGGGCAAAGTAGTTGGAGTCGGAGAATCCGGTCAGCTCGCTGATCCGCTCCATGGAGTAGTCGGTGGTGAGCAACAACTTTGCAGCATATGCTACCCGTCGGTGGATATGGAATTCCACCGGTGACCAGCCGGTGGAGAGCTTGAACTGGCGGTTGAGTGTCGATGTGCTCATCGCTGCATAATCGGCGAGCTCCTTGAGCGAGAGGGGACGGTCGAGGTTCTCCTCCATGAAGGCGATGACCTCATCGAGGCGCTGGTCGGCGATGAAGGTGCTTCCCTTGTGTTCACTGTATACTCGGCAGACCAGGACGATCAGCTGCAGCATCTTGGCATAGGCGAGGGCACCGGCGCCGTAGGAGTGTTCCTGTCGCTCGCTCTCGAGGCGGATTGCATTGACGATCGTCACCGCCTCGCTGAGCTGGTGATTGTTCAACTTTACATGGTGTACCTCTTCTCCCGCTTGCAGGAAGAGCTCTGCAAAGCCGTTGATCTCCTTGAGCTCATGGAGGTGCAGAGCCAAGGCCCGCTCTCCGATGAGGATGTTGTAGAGTGTCAGGTCGTTGATGTGTGAGTAGCCGTGGCGACACCCCGGGCGGATGAGGAAGGTATGTCCATCTGTTATGGGTACATGCTTTTCACCAATACGGTGCACGCCTTGCCCGGAGACGACAATGACCAACTCATAAAAGTCATGTGAGTGCAAGGAGAAGGGGATCTCGGGGTCCCTGTGGAGCACCTCAAGTGGCAGGAGCGGTTCGTGGAAGAACATCTCACCACGCAGAATATACTCTTTCATGGTAAAATCGTGCTAGAATTCAGTTATTCTGTCAAGGTAAATTATTCTATAAATGTCACACTGTATATGTATACTAACGGTAGCATTCAGGAGGCACACAATGACATCCTACGAGTTGGCACGTTCAAAATATGCACGCCATGGCGTTGACGTCGAGGCGGTTCTTGCACAACTGGAGGCCGTTGCGATTTCAGTCCACTGTTGGCAGGGCGACGATGTCGGCGGCTTTGAGAAGCCGGACTCCACCCTCGGTGGCGGAGGTATCCAGGTCACCGGCAACTATCCGGGCAAGGCGCGCACCATCGATGAGTTGCGCCAGGACCTGGAGAAGGTCCTCTCCATGGTCGGCGGGCGCCACCGTCTCAGCCTGCACGCCTCATATGGTGAGTTCGGCTCCTCCTTTGTCGATCGCGACCAGATCGAGGAGAGTCACTTCCAGGGGTGGGTGGACTGGGCCAAGAAGATGGGGGTGCACCTCGACTTCAACGGCACCTTCTTCAGCCATCCGCTCGCCGATGATGGCTTCACCCTCTCCAGCAAGGATGAGCGGGTGCGGCGCTTCTGGATCGAGCACGCAAAGCGCTGCCGGCGCATCGCCGCCTGGATCGGGCGCGAACAGGGCTCTCCGTGTATCCTCAACACCTGGATTCCTGACGGGACGAAAAACTATACGGTGGACAAGTTCGGCTATCGTTCAATCCTCAAGGAGAGCCTTGATGAGATCTTCGAGACCGAATATCCGGCTACCGAAATGCGTGATGCACTGGAGACGAAGCTCTTCGGGATCGGCAGCGAGGCGTTTGTCGTCGGGTCGCATGAGTTCTACATGAACTATGCAGCGCGCAACAACAAGATGCTCTGCCTCGATATGGGACACTTCCACACCGAGGAGGATATCTCTGACAAACTCAGCTCAGTCCTCCTCTTTGATGATGAGGTGCTCCTCCATGTCAGCCGGCCCATGCGCTGGGATAGTGACCATGTCGTGCTCTTCAATGACAAGGTGAAGATGGTGGCCGAGGAACTGGTACGGAGCGGCAAGCTCGAGGATGTGCACATCGGCCTGGACTTCTTCGACGCCTCCATCAACCGGATCGGTGCCTGGGTGACCGGCATCCGCTCGACGCGCAAGGCGTTGCTCTTCGCCCTCCTCGAGCCGATGGACCTCCTCATGGAGTATGAGGAGTCGGGCAACGGATGGGCGGCGATGGCCCTTGCCGAAGAGCAGTCCGTCCTTCCCTTCGGCGATGTGTGGGATGAGTATTGCCGGCGGACCTCCACGGTCCTCGAAGAGAATCTGATCGATGCCGTCTCCGACTATGAGGAGCTCGTTCTCAGGGAGCGGTCATGAACCTAGACCATTTGATCGATATCTCCAAGCGCTACGGCTCTGATTCTGCATACGTGCTCCTCGGCGGGGGCAACACCTCGATGAAGGCCGATGGTGTGCTCTATGTGAAGGCCAGTGGCCACGCCCTCGGCTCCATCGATGCGGGAGGCTTCGTCCGGATGGACCTTGCGAAGCTCGACCAGATCTGGCACAAACAGTACAGCAGTGATGACCAGAAGCGGGAGGATGAGGTGCTCGCCGACATGATGGCCTGCCGCCTCGAGGGGGAGGTGAGCCGTCCGTCGGTGGAGGCACTGCTGCATGCCCTCCTGCCCTTCACCTACGTTGTTCACCTCCATCCGGCCTTGGTGAATGGAATCACCTGCAGCCAAGGGGGAGAGGAGGCCACTACGCGTCTCTTTCCCTCTGCGCTCTGGGTTGAGTTGGTCAAGCCTGGTTTTATTCTCGCCAAGACTGTCAAGGAACGTATGGGAGAGACAGCCTACCCGATGATCTTTTTGGAGAACCACGGTATCTTCGTCGGTTCCGACACCATTGAGGGGATCGAGGGAATCTACGAAGAGGTGATGAACACTATCGAGACGGCGGTAGAGAGGAAGCCGGACTTCACCCCGGTTGCCTACGATGAGGGTGCCGTCGCTTCGATCACCGCGGTACTCGAAGGGGCAAGTGGGCAGAAGGTGCTCTTCGAGACCAACGCCGAGGTGCGCTCCTTTCTGGCCAATGCCAATTCGTTTGGCCCGGTCGCTTCCTCTTTCACCCCCGACCATATCGTCTATGCAGGGTTCAAGCCGCTGTGGGTGGGGGAGGGGGAGAATCTTTTGGATGCGTACCACGCCTTTGAAAAGGAGCATGGAAGCGCAGCCAAGATCATAGCTGTGGAGGGGCTCGGGTTCTTCTCGATCGGGGAGAAGCCGCTCCCCCTCTTCCTTGATACCGTGGCAATCGCTGTCTACAGCGAGAGCTTTGGAGGTCCCAAGTTCATGTCCGAGGAGATGATTGACTTCATCCGTAACTGGGAGGTGGAGCGCTATCGTTCCCAGGTTGCCAGTACGTAATATTTTGTGCGTGGATGTGATTGCAGATGGAGCACAAAGAGGTGCTCCATCTGCTGTCATTGCATAGGAAGAGCGCGCATTATCCTCAAAAATATCGGCTCAATCACAAATCCTGTGGGATTTTGAGAGCTGAGGGGTTTCTCTCGTAGGA
>CALFMX010000039.1 GCA_937902565.1 uncultured Spirochaetales bacterium | reverse complement strand
AATGGGCAGGATATCTTCAACTGATCACGAGAGACCTGGCCCTCTATGGGTATGAGACTGCAGGCAGCCCGGAACCCCTGAAGGATGATGCAATCCAAAAAATCCTGGACTTCCGCTATGGAGGCCGGACAGGCTCCCTTGCAAAGATCCGGATCACGCTTGAGATCGACACCAACCCTCCCGAGGGAGCTCAAGAGGAGCGTCGAGTAATCGATTTCCCTTTTCTCTCACGTGTCACTGTCCAGGATTTGCCATCCCTCTTTGCAGGAAAACTCCACGCCCTGCTCTGTAGGGAGTACCTGAAGGGGCGGGATTGGTTTGACTTTCTGTGGTATACGAGTCGACGAATCGGGGTGAACTACCCGTACCTGGCAGCTGCGTTGAAGCAGGCCGGCCCCTACAAGGACATGAAGTTGACAATTGATCGTTCATGGCTCACCGATGCGTTGGAGAAGAGAATCAAGGCGCTTGATTTCAAGCGCGCTGCCCTCGACGTACGCCGCTTCATCGCCCCATCAGAGCAGAGCTCCCTGGATCTTTGGAGCGAGGAGGTCTTCCTCGCCCAGGTTGCTCACATCAGCTAGAGAGGTAGTCGAGGAGGGAAGCCTCATCGACAAGGGTGTAACCATTGGCCTCTGCCAACTGGATGGCTTCATCTGTGAACCCTGATAGGGAGAAGAACCAGTAGTGAAGTTGTGCTCCCTTCTCCTTTGGGGAGAATGAGGCGACGGTGTGCTGGATATTATGAGTATTCATCGCTGTGGTTTGGTACTTGCATTCACCGACAATGTAGTGTGTTCTTTGTGCATCAAAGCCGAGGATGTCGATTTCGTGTTGTGCGTCCCACCATCTGCCGATCTTGGTCAGTGCAAAGGGGAGTGCTCCGCTTCTGTTCAGGGATCGAAGGTACTCGATGCAAATCTTCTCAAAGATGGGGGCGATGAAGCTGCTCAGCTGAGGGAGGATGATGGTGTCGTATATGACCGATCCACTGCCGTGCTCGAGTTCACTGATATAGGGGAAGACAAAGGCGTAGTAAAACCGGAAGAACTCATCCTGTAGACGATAGATACCCCGTTGGGATATCTCTTCGGTGATAGGGACTTGTCGATATATCACCCCAAGTTCGTTGAGATTGTGCAGATAGGCCGAGAGTTTTGATTTCTCTAGTTGGGTGGCATCATGGATTTCATTGAGCTTTGTTCTGCCGAGGGCAATTGCCTCTATGATGGAGTTGTAGGTCGCTACTTCCCGCAAGCTCTGCTTGAGTATGAATTCAGCTTCGTTGTAGAGAGGGGAGAAGCGCTGGAGGATCTTCTGTTCGATGTTCATTCTCAGTGGTTGGCTGCTATCAAACTGCTTGAGGTAGTGGGGAACCCCTCCAAGGATTGCATACGCGGCAATGGTATCAGAGAGTGAATAGGGGGCGAAGAAGCGGGAGGAATCCTTGAAGGAGAGCGGCAGGAGCTTGATGATTGCATTGGTGCGACCGAAGAGTGGGGTTGTGGGGCCGAGCACGTGTTCTTCCATAAAGCTCATCAAGGAGCCACAGAGGATGATCATGACGTTCTCGTCTTTGAGGACAGAGTCCCAGAGCTGTTGCAACGTGGAGAGAATCGATCGATTGTTCTGGGCCATATAGGGGAATTCGTCGAGAACGATCAATTTCTTGTACTCGCCGGGTATTGATGATATGGCAGAGAACGCAGAATGCCAGTTTCCGAAGGTGTGGAGATAGTGTGCGGCCTCCATACCGGAGGAGAGAAGGGCACCACTGAATGCCTCCAGTTGCTGCTGGTCTCCAATTTCTCTGGCGGTATAGAAGATATGCGGTTTGTCGAGACAGAATTGGCGCAGTAGCTCGGTTTTGCCGATGCGACGTCGCCCATACACCACCACAAGCTGGCCACTCTTCTTCTGGTAGAGTCCATTGAGCATGGCAAGCTCTTCTTGACGACCAATAAACATAAGCTCCTCCATATAATCGTGATTATATGAAATTGCAAGACCCTTCTCTTCTCTGGACACCAACGATGCCTAGAGCCTGCCCAGCAGGAATTGGTCCCAGTTCTCCTGTGTGATGGTGGCCCCTATTGTCGAGGGGTAGGCTTCTTTGAAGGAGGAGGGAACCGTGGCCCGCTTGTGCGCACTCCACTTGAATTCATATGCATAAAGAGCTCCATCGCGCTCTTCGATGTAGTCGATTTCTTGCTGTGAGTGCGTGCGCCAGAAGTACATATGGGCGTTGATGCCATGGTTTGAGAGGTATTTGCGTCTCTCGCTGATCAGGTAATTCTCCCAGAGAGCGCCTCTGTCGCTCCTATGCTCAAGCGGGGAGAAGGTCGACAGCAGCGTGTTGGGGACACCGTTGTCGACGAAGTAGATTTTCCTGCCTCGTTTGATCTCATTGCGCACGGTGCGGGCAAAAGAGGGGAGACGGAAGATGACAAACGACTGCTGCAAAAGATTGAGGTAGCGGTCGACGGTCTTCACGTCGAGGCCGGTCAGTGACGAGAGCTCATTCAAGGAGACCTCACATCCCAGTTGCAACGCCAATGCCTTGAGCAAGTCTTCGACCTTTGATGACTTTCTCATGAAGTCGAACTCCAGGACATCCTTGTAGAGATAGCTTGATACCAACTCCGTCAAGAATGAGCGGTTGTCCTGAGGGTTCAGTACGATCTCGGGGTAACTGCCATATATGAGCCGTAGCTCCCGCGCCTGTAATTCAGAGAGGAGACCTCGATGGTGTGCCAATTCTTCAAACGAGAAGGGGTGGAGGTGGAATTCCCATTTCCTTCCTGTCAACGGCTCAGCGAGCGAACGGGCCAACATGAATGAGGATGATCCACTGCAGATGAGCTTGAGCGTGAGGCCAATATTGTCGATTCGTTGTGCCTCATCGATGACTACGGTTGTGTGTGATCCGATGATCGACGCCAAACGCTGCAAATTCTGATCACTGAAGATTGAGCGGACCTCACTCTCATCACCATTGAGAAAGAGAACTCCGTCCTTTCCCGCGAACATCTCCTTGAGCAGGGTGGTCTTGCCCACTTGGTGGCCGCCATACAAGACGATTACTTTATGATCTGAAAGGCGCTTCTGTACCGCGTGCTCGAGTATTCTTGGTATCATAGAGCGCATCCTCACTCATTTGAGCGCACCTGTATGACGGTAGTAAATCAAGGGCCTAAACCGCATATTATATGAATATAAGGATTATATTCCACAAATTCATACTAATTTATGGATTACGTTCCATGAATTCATATGAATTTGTGGATTAGGAGAACACCGCCTGCATGTAGTCGTTGAGGGAGGCCCCTTCGTACATGAGCGCGTAGAGAGCGCTCACGATGGGGAACTCCTCACTCTTGCCCTGCTCTCGTACCAGCTCTCCCATCAGGCGGACGGTACGGCTGCCTTCGATGACGGTGGCCGAGTGGCCGTTGTCGAGGCTGAAGCCCTTGCCCATCAAGAGGCCAAGGGTGCGGTTACGCGACAGGTCATTGAGGCTGGTCAGTCCCAGATCCCCGATGCCGCAGTAGCGGAAGATCGTCTCGGTCGAACAGCCGTAGAGGGAGAGGAAGGCGCGCATCTCGCCCACCGCCTTGGTGTAGATGAGAAAGTCGACGTTGGGGGAGTTGAAACGTCCGCTGACCAGGCCGATGGCGATGGCGTACATGTTCTTCAGTAGGCTCATCAACTCCACCGATCGAATATCGGCGGTGTAGTCGAGATGCAGGCCGGTGGAGGGGAGGCAGTGCTCCTTGAACTGACGGTAGTCTGCCTGGCTTCCACCGAAGGTGAAGGCGGAGGGCAGGCCGTGGAGGACCTCGATGGCGAAGGTCGGCCCCTTCATGCTCGCTGTGTGTTCAAAGGGGATCTGCTCGGTGATGAAGGCACCCTCCTCGCTCATCCCCTTGGCCAGGTTGATCACCAGGCACGACGGTTTGACCAACGCCTCGATCTCATGAGAGAAGCCGACGATGGCCTTGGAGGGGATGACCAGGAGGATGTAATCGGCCGAGGCGAAGATGGCGTTGTCACCGGTGGCTCGGATGGAGGTATTGAGGAAGTGGGTTGGAAAGTACCTGCTGTTGCGGTGGTTGCGGTTGATATCGGCCACCACATCCGCTTCGATGGAGTGGATGATGACGGTGTTGGTGGTATTCCAGCAGAGCCGTTCGGCCATCGCGGTGCCGAAGACCCCCGCCCCGGCCACCACTATCGTCTGGTAATGGGGCATGGAGCTTCCCCTCTCGGGTGCGGGTAGATCATGGTGGTGTGGGGGATGTTCGCTTCATAGTAGATCTCGGCCTTCTCCTGGACGAAGCCCAGGTGGGTGTAGAAGCCGAGGCTTGTCATCTGTGCGTGGATGTAAGGCGCTCTGTCGATCAGGGAGAGAGCGCAGCGGACGATGAGCTCTCCGAGGCCCTGGCCGCGGTGGGAGGAGCGGATCGCGATCCGTTCAAGCTTCGTGCCCCGGTCGGTCTCTCTTATACGTGCGGTCCCCACCGCCTCGTCATCGACGTAGAGCAGGAGATGGGCACACCGCTCGTCGTTTCCGTCGATGTCGATTGTCTCATCGACTCCCTGTTCCCCTATAAAGACCTCGCGCCTGATCGCCTGGCACGCCTCAAGGTAGGGGAGATTTTCACTGCTTGCCGCACTGCCAGCTTCAAGGAGTATGACACTTTTATTCATTGTGTTCATACTACAGAGCAGGGCACAAAGTGGCAAGGGGGGAGAGGGTCTCTCCGCTGGGAGCGAACCTGCTTTACACGTGCGACCACATCATCTTCGTCTTTGAAGAAGAACTTGAACTCTTGAAATTCCTGCGAGCATGCAAATGCCTGATGTAGGAGACCTCGGTATTCATGCCTTCGCATACAATTAATGTCGACCTGTTCAATCGTATCGGAGGATCGCTGGTTCCACTTCCCACCGTAGCTCATCATGATGGTTCGTATCCGTTGTCGAGCTGCGAGAGAATCGGAACAGCACCATAACGTCCCTCAAGATACGTCTTGCTGATCACCTTGTCCGTTCGCTCCTTGAATCTGTCAAGCGAGTAGATGATGGACGAGTCGTCCTTGTCTTTTTCCACGAACCATATTTCGTCAAGACGATACAGCTTTTGATCCATGATATACGGTTCATGGGTGGTGAATGCCAGTTGTCTTCTTCTGTTCAGGTTCCTTTCATTGAACTGTTCGAGAAAACGCCAGGTCAGCATCGGGTGGAGACTACGATCCAGTTCATCGATGACAAAGAGTGCTTCATCACTGTCCATAAGTAATATATCCAGAAGCTCGAACAATCGTTGTGTTCCATCTGATTCTTCAGCGAATCTGAACTGGAGTGTAGAGGTGCGATGCTCAGTGCGTAACGTGCTGACCTTGAGATTCGCATTGCTGTCTTCGTAGATGTTGAAGAAATCTCTCTCGATTCGCATGGAGAATCTGAGGTCCTTGCCTCTCTTTTGAGCGATTCGCTCCTTCATGTCTTTCATCAGCTCATCAAACAAAAAGGATGGCAGTCGCCTTTTGATTTCATCCAACGACGTCTCCTCTACGACAATCTTGGAAATCCCGGTATCGAATGTCTGGAGCAGGTCATTCACATGTTCCAGTGTCGCCTCATCGTAATACCGTTGGAAATTGGTGACCGTGGTGTTGGGATTCACCACGATGATGTTGTCTACAAGATGGTCGAAAACCGTAACGAATTGAAACAGCCTCGATGTCGGTTCAATCTTCTTGTCCCGGTTCATCTCGGAGAGAAAGAGCCTATGGGTATTGCCTTCAAAATCAGATTGGTAGACAGAAAACCGCGTCCGCTCTGCAAGGGGCAGCGTTCTCAATGGTACGTAGTTGACCACTCCCATCTCATCACGAGTGAAGACAGCTTTTCGAGTCCCTGTCTTCCCCAGTTCAAAAAGCCACTCTTCGGTGATTTTTGACGTATCCATGATGATGGAGAAGCCATACGCATAGAATGCGTCGCCGATGGAGAGTTGAATTTCAAAGGATGTGTTCCTGTTCCTGTTCTCCTCCCTGTTCTTGCAGAACAGGTCGGTGGTATCGAGCATGTCGGATCCCTGAAGGAGACAATCCTTGAAGAAAAAGAAGGCATCGATGAGCTTCGATTTACCCGAGGCGTTCGGCCCAAAAATCACTCCATGCTTGAGAATGTCCACTGGGCCGTTCTTGACCACATGGTCGATGTGGGTTTTGTATTTTCCCGAGGCTACCATTTCAAAGGTAGTCTCTTTCTCATATGATTTGAAGTTCTCGATTATGAAACGGATATGAAAGATATGGATAGAACGGACAATAAAGAAGAACAGTCAGGAAAGGCATAC
>CALFMX010000038.1 GCA_937902565.1 uncultured Spirochaetales bacterium | reverse complement strand
CGAGGGCCGCTGGCTCTCCCTCGTCGACGAACGAGAACGCCTGGAGGCCGAGATTGCCAACGCTTAGCAGCACACTTCCCGCCCTCATCCTTGCCAGCCAATCGCCGGCAAGGCGTGCACTCCTTCAAAAGGAGGGAGTAGCGGTCACCGTGCGCCCCACCTGGGCAAACGAGGAGCATAGCCTGAGCGCAGCCGACGAGGTCGTCACCCTCCTTGCCAGGCGCAAGCTCGAGGCGGCCCTCTCCCAGAACGGGCAGGCACGCCTGCCCCTGCTCGCCTGCGACACCACCATCGCCATCGACGGGATGCTGATCGGCAAGCCCTCCTCGATCGAGGAGGCCCGCCTGCAGCTCCACCGCCTCAGGGCCGGCATCCAGGAGGTGTGGTCGGCGTGGGTCCTCTACCAGGACGGCTCCCTCATCGGCGGGGCCGACGTTGCGCGGGTCCGCTTCAAGGAACTCAGCGACGATGAGATCGAATCCTACCTCGCCCTCGGCGAGTGGATGGGGGCCGCCGGCTCCTATCGGATCCAGGGGCGCGGCACCCGTCTGATCGCCTCCATCGAGGGTGATGAGTGTGTCGTCACCGGCCTGCCGGTGCGGCAGATGAAGCGTGTCCTCCGGTAAGGGACCCGCCACCTTGCCACACTTTTGATTTTCTGAAATACTAGGAGGACCGATTTCCGTACGGAAACCGGAATCTCCACCTCTCGGGGTGTGTAAGAGCTATAGGGTGACGGCGTATCGCATGCCGTCAGACAGGAGGATTATGTCCGTTGTTACCATGAAAAGCCTGCTTGAGTCAGGCGTACACTTCGGCCACCAGACCAAACGGTGGAACCCCAAGATGGCACGTTTCATCTTCAGCCAGAGAAACGGCATCCACATCATCGACTTGCAGAAGACCTCGGCTTGCATCATCGAGGCATACGACGCAGCACGAGCCGTCGTCAAGCAAGGCAAGACCATTCTTTTCGTAGGAACCAAGAAGCAGGCACAGCAGGCCATCGAGACCGAGGCCAAGCGCTGCGGCATGCCGTATGTCAACCACCGCTGGCTCGGTGGTATGCTCACCAACTTCTCCACCATCAAGCGCTCGATCTCAACACTGAAGAAGATTGAGAAGATGGAGCTTGACGGCACCTTCGACTCACTGACCAAGAAGGAGATCAGCCTCCTCTCCAAGCAGAAGGAGAAGCTGGAGAAGAACCTCGGTGGCATCAAGGACATGAAGGAACTTCCCGGAGCACTCTTCATCATCGACACCAAGAAGGAAGCAATCGCCGTCGCCGAGGCCAAGCGCCTGGGCATTCCGGTCATCGCAGTCGTCGATACCAACTGTGACCCCACCGATATCACCTACCCCATTCCCGGCAACGATGACGCCATCAGGGCGATCAGCCTCTTTGTCGAGATCATCGCCAACGCCGTAGTCGACGCAGACAACGAGGTCGGCATCCAGATCATCGAGACCCTCGGTGATGAGGATGAGGCCGAGGCCGCCGTCGAAGTCAAGGAAGAGGATGAGGAGATCGTCTTCTCCACCGATGAGGAGACCGACTACTCCACCTTCGAGGCTGTTGAGGAGAAGGTTGTGGAGAGCGCTGAAGAGGGGGAAGAGGACGACACCCTCGATGAAGAGACCCTATTCAAAGACTAAGGAGTGAACATGGCTATTACCGCTGATGTAGTAAAGAAACTGCGCGACCTCACTGGGGCGGGCATGATGGATTGCAAGAAGGCGCTGGTGAAGGCAGACGGGGATTTTGACGCAGCCGAGCGCCTGCTCAAGGAGATGGGGCTCGCCGCCATCGCGAACCGCCAGGATCGCGCCACTGACAACGGCCGTGTCTTCGTGAAGGTTGCAGACACCAGGGCCGTCTTGGTCGAACTCACCTGTGAGACCGACTTCGTCGCCGGCAACGCCCAATTCGCCGAGCTGGGTGAGAATATTTGCACCGTAGCCCTTGAGAAGGGGTACAACGAGGTCAATGACGAGCTCAATGGAATGGTTAACGACCTGATCACCACCATCAAGGAGAACATGTCACTCAAGAGTGTCTGCCTCTACGAAATCGGTGAGAACGAGTACGCCTCCTCCTACGTCCATGGCAACGGCAGCCTTGCCGTCCTCGTGATCTTCAAGGCCGACCGCAAGGAGCTCTTTGCCAATGACCTGGTCAAGGAGTTCACCAACGACTGTGCCCTCCACGTCGCTGCCAACACCCCCGCCTTCCTCGACGTCTCCAGCGTCGACCCGGCATACGTGAAGGAGCAGGAGGGGATCTTTGCCGCCCAGGTTGCAAAGCTCGACAAACCCGCGAAGGTCCAGGCCGGCATCGTCAAAGGCAAGCTCGCCAAGCACCTTGCCGAGATCTGCTTCATGCAGCAGGAGTTCGTCAAGGATGACTCGTTGACCGTTGCAAAGAAGTTGGCCGAAGTGGAGAAGGCCGCCGGTGGCACGCTTGCAATCAAGGAGTATGCATTCCTGCGTGCAGGTGTAGCCTCCTGCCCCGTTTGAGAGATTGAATGATACGGATGCCGCTCACACCTGTGAGCGGCACTCGTCTTTGTATTGGAGAACTATATGCAACAAGTATTGGAGACGTGCGAAAGCAAGATGCAGAAGAGCCTGGAGAGTCTTTCCAGGGAGTTTGATGGCCTCAGGACCGGACGGGCCTCCACCACCCTCCTCGACAAGATTCGGGTGGACTACTATGGCGCCGAAACCCCGATCAACCAGGTCGCCACGATCAGTGTCCCCGAGGCGAGGACCATCGTCATCCAACCGTGGGACAAGAGCGTACTCAGTGCCATCGAGCGTGCAATCCTCAAGAGTGACCTCGGACTGCCGCCGAACAACGACGGCAAGCTCATCCGCCTCAACTTCCCTCCCCTCAACGAGGATCGGCGCAAGCAGCTGGTAAAGGGTGCCAAGGCAACGGCAGAGCAGAGCCGGGTCGCCATGCGCAACATCCGCCGTGAGGCAATCGACGAACTCAAGCGCCTGGAGAAGGCAAGCGAGATCAGCGAGGATGAGCTGAAGGATGGAGAGAACAGGGTCCAGAAACTGACCGACTCCTTCATTGAGAAGATCAACTCCATCTCCGATGAAAAGGAGAAGGAAATCATGGAGATCTGACATGCCCACGAGCGCCTCTGGGCCCAGACATCTGGGTATCATCATGGATGGCAACGGCCGGTGGGCGAAGAAGCGATCGCTTCCACGCACAGCCGGACACGTCGAGGGGCTCAAGGCACTCAAGCGTGTCATCATCGAGGCCAAGGAACAAGGCATCGAGGTGGTCACCTTCTACACCTTCTCTACCGAGAACTGGAAGCGAAGCGAGCAGGAGGTTGCCTATCTGATGCATCTCATCGTCTCCAAGCTCCACGGTGAACTCTCCTTCTATAACCGCCATGGAATCCGCATTCGCGCCCGCGGTGATCTGCAGGCCCTGCCACCTGAGGTGCGGGATGCCATAGCGAGGACCGAAGAGGCAACGAAGGACAACAGTGCCATAACCGCGGTCATAGCGATCAACTACGGCGGGCGTGACGAAATCTGCCGGGCGGTGGGACGGGCACTCAAAAAGAGCGGCGCCCAGGAGGTCAGTGAGGAGGAGATCGGACAAAACTTGGACTTGCCCGATCTTCCTGTCGTGGATATGATAGTGAGGAGCGCGGATGAACAGCGACTGAGCAACTTCCTCTTGTGGGAGAGCGCCTACGCTGAACTCGCCTTCTACGAGAAACTTTGGCCGGACTGGGGTGCCGAAGAGATCAAGGCAGTGTGCCGTGACTACCGCCTGCGGGTCAGGAAATTTGGAGGTGTTGAGTGACATCAATGGCAAAGAGGGTCCTGACCACAACGATCGCCCTACCCACCATCTTCGTTATAATCTATTTCTTGCCCCACCACTCCTATGCAGCGCTCTCCGCCCTTGCGCTCGTGGCTGCCGTGGCATCGGCCTTCGAGATGCATGGCATCTTTGCGAAGGCCTCGGTCCACCTCAACCGCAGTGTTCCCCTCCTCATCGGCCTGATGCCACTGGCACAGTGGATCGATCTTGAGTATCACGTGACCCAGCCCATCGTCAATTTGACGATGATCGCCCTTGCCTTGACCTTCTTCACCATAGAGATCTTCTCCGGGTCGTCGGACCACTTCAAGGGGTCGCTCGGGCGCATCAGCGCCAAGGCCTTCCTCATCATCTATCCAGGCCTTCTGATCACCTACATCCAGCGCCTTACCTCGTTCACGTTTGCTCCCGAGGCCCTGCTCCTCTTCTTCCTCCTGATCTTCGGCAATGACGTCTTCGCCTTCCTCTTCGGCATGTGGCTCGGCAAGGGCAACCGGGGGGTGGTGAAGGTAAGCCCCAACAAGTCCGTTGCAGGCTTTGTCGGAGGCACCCTCAGCGCCATGGCGCTCGGCCTGCTCTTCTGCCTCTTCGTGCCCGCTATCAAGGGGCAGTACTCGATTCCCGCCGTCCTGGTCATCAGCCTCGCCACCGCCACGGCTGCCAATATCGGGGACCTCATCGAGAGCGCCTTCAAGCGTTCGGTCGATGTCAAGGACAGCGGCCACCTCATCCCGGGTCGTGGCGGCCTCCTCGATTCGATCGACTCGATGCTCGTGGGCGCCCCGATCTTCTACCTCCTGCTGACAATCCTATGAAACGCATCGCTATCCTGGGCTCCAGCGGCCTCCACAAGCGCTTCGGCGATCACCATGTGCTGCAGGGCATCGATTTCGACGTGCAGCCCGGCGACCGCGTGGCCATCCTGGGCTCCAGCGGCTCGATAGGACAGACGACCCTCACCGCCATAAGAACACACGCCCTCCCCCTCTCTGTCGTCTCACTCACCTCCCATACCAGTGTCGATCGCCTCATCGCCGATGGGCGTGAATTCTCTGCTGAGGCGCTCTGCTCGACGGGGACTCCATACGAGGGACTCTACCACGGCTTTGAAGGTCTTGTGGCCATGCTCGATGAGCATCCGGTCGATATCGTACTCAATGCCATCAGTGGCTTTGCCGGCCTCAGGGCCTCGCTTGCAGTCCTTGAGCGGGGCATCGACCTCGCCCTGGCCAACAAGGAGTCCGTCATCTGTGGAGGGGCGCTGCTCTTCGAGACTGCCTGTAGGCATAACTGCCGCATAATCCCCGTCGATAGTGAGCACTCCGCCCTCGCCTCCCTGCTCAAGGGGCATAAGAAAGAGCACGTGCGATCCTTGATCCTCACCGCCAGCGGGGGACCGTTCCGCACCCTCGAGAGTGCCCGCTTTGCCCACCTGAAGGCAGCGGATGCCCTTGCCCACCCTACCTGGCAGATGGGGAAGAAGATCACCATTGACAGCGCAACCCTGGCCAACAAGGCCCTCGAGGTCATCGAGGCATCCTACCTCTTCGGCTTCTCCGGTGATGAGATCGAGGTGGTCGTCCACCCGCAATCGATCGTCCACTCGATGATCCGTACCACCGATGGTGCCGTCTACGCCCAGCTGAGCAAGCCCGACATGAGTCTCGCCATCATCGGCGCGCTGCTCGACGGGCCTGAGGATATCGTCGACCGTCTCGACTTCGACGCCCTCTCGTTGAGCTTCGAGCGGCCTGACCTGGATCGCTTCCCCCTCTTGGGCCTCGCCTTCGAGATCCTCAGGCGGGGGGACCTCAGCACCATCGCCTTCAACGCTGCCGACGAGGTGGCCGTCGCCGCCTTCCTCGAAGGCACCATCCCCTACCCTGTGATGATCGATGTGGTACGGCGTACCGTCGACCATGAATGGGAGGGCACCATCACCTCCTATCAGCAGATCGTCGAGGTCGACACCAGGGCTCGCCACCTCGCCCAGAGCCTGCTATGAGTGCGCTCTGGCCCCTGCTGCTGAAGTATCTCATCGGCTTGGCGGGCATCAGCGTGGTGGTCCTCATCCATGAGACGGGCCATCTGGTCATGGCATCGCTCATGGGCATCGGCGTCGAGGTCTTCTCATTCGGCTTCGGGCCGAAACTCATCTCCACCCAAATTAGAGGGACCGAACTGCGCCTCAGCATGGTGCCGGTGGGAGGCTACTGCCGCCTCAAGGGCTCCGAGGATCTGGAGCGCGCCCTGCGCTACAAGGGCAACACCTTCCGCCACACCGAAGAGGGCTCCTACTACGGGGCACACCCGGCAAAACGGATCGCCACCTACCTCGGCGGTGTCCTCTTCAACGTCATCTTCGCCATCCTCCTCTACGCACTTTTGGCGGTCCTCCCCTTCACCCTCATCTCCACCGAAGCACGCGTTGCCACGACCAATACCTATGAGTCCCTCTTTGGAACCAACACCAGCCCCGCCTGGAAGGCGGGTATCCGCACCGGGGATGTGATCACGGCGCTCAGCGGCGCCGAGGTGCGGGACTGGGAGGAGTTGGAGACGCTGCTTGCCCGCTCATCGGGTATCGAACGCTTCACGGTCCTGAGGGGTGATCGGGAGCTGACCTTCCTCGTCGAGGGTGAGGTCCGGGGAGACGACACCTATCGTTGGGGGCTTGCTGTGATGCAGGAGGCGGTTGTCGGCAGCGTACGCCCCTCAAGCCGTGAGGAGCGCGCAGGCCTCCTTGCCGGTGACCGGATCATCTCAGTGGACGACCAGACGGTGGAGAACCACCTTGACCTGCTCTCCCTCCTGCCGGTCGATGGACGTCAGGTCACCCTGGGCATCGAGCGTGACGGCCCCCCCCTCTCCATCACCTTCACCCCGGAGCGGGATGACGGGGGCAGGAGTGCCTATCGCTTCAGCCTCGCCTCTGCACGCCGCAGCGGCACCCCTGAACGTTTCAGCGTGGTCCGCGGTGTGGTACAGAGCCTGGCCGTAGCCGAGCAGACGGTCGACTCGCTCTTCGGTCTCTCACAACCTGGCGGCGGTGACTTGCACACCTCGGTCACCGGCATGAACCGCTCGGCCCTCCTGATCGGTGACATCGCTTCCTTGGGCTTTGAACAGAACCCGGTCAGCGGGATCCACGCCCTGCTCTACCTGATGGGGGTTGTCTCGATCTCGCTTGCCATCATCAATCTCTTCCCCCTACCGGCCTTCGATGGCGGTCAGTTGGTGATGGCGCTCTTCGAGTGGGTCAGCGGCAAAGAGATCAAGCCGCGCGTCTATCTTGTGTTGCAGATTGTCGGGTTTGTGATGATCGCGCTCTTCTTCGCATTCTTGAGCTTCACCGATTTCAGGCATGCCCTCGCCCTCAGGCGTTAGGGTTGGAAGCGGCTACGTAGGGCCGGCTATACTCCATCTCCTCAAAGCGGACGATGTTGCTGACAAAGGCCAGTGAGAAGACTCCGGTCTCCCCGTTACGGTTCTTGGCCATGATGATCTTCGTCTCCTGGATGTTGTTGCGTCGCCGCTCCTCCTCATCGTCGGTACGGTTCTTGGCAACATCACGGTGCAGCAGGATGACCAGTTCGGCGATGCACGCACCACCGACCTGTACCTCAGCGGTCCGCTGCTGAAGGATCGCCTCAGCCTGGCGGTACGCGGCAGCTACTACGATGCCAAGGCCTCGAACCCGGAATGGGATGCACTGACCCTTCCCGACGGTACGCCGTGGGAGCGCAGCATCGGCTTCGGCGGTGGCGGCAAGTCGGTCGCCAACACCAAC
>CALFMX010000037.1 GCA_937902565.1 uncultured Spirochaetales bacterium | reverse complement strand
CATACCATACCAGGGCCACTCCAACCAAGCAGAGCGGCTACTTCATCATAGCTGGAGATTACCGATGCCCCCTCCTGGGCAAGGGTGCGGCTGCCTTCGCAGAGGGCCCCTCCCCGCGTGCCCCCGACATGGACGAACACCTCCCGTCCCCCATCGAGGGCTGCGCGGGCCACCTCGAGGCTGGTGCCATGACGGGGCGCCTCGATGACCACCGTCGCCTCCCCGAGTGCCCCGCAGAGGGCTGCGGCGCTTACTGCTCGAAAGCGGGCATCGACGCGTGTATCACCGAAGGGGGTGAGCAGGATCGCCGACGGGATGGACCAGCCCCCGTGAGGCAGGGGGGAATCGAAGACCACCACCGACTCACACCGCCCCTCCCAGGCGCCATAGAGGGCGTGGCGGTCGATGCCGGTGGCATTGGAGATGACGAGATGGACCCGTGAACGGGCGCTTTCGAGGCCAAAGTCGTAGGCGATACGACGCCCCTCGTCGCTTGGCTCCTGAGATCCGGTGACCGTCAACAGATGACCTGTCGGCAACCGGGGGCCTCGTACCAGCAATTCAGATGGAGGGGTGTGCACATCCCTCAGGTGTGGGGGATACTCCCACCCTCCTATGGTGATGGTACGCGCCTGCCGCTCTTCCGCTCTCATGCCCCTTAAGGGGAGGAGGCAGCATCCCTGCTTCAGAAGAGGTCGAAGATCACCTTGGCCAGGAGCAGGGCGAGGACGAAGAGCATGATCGGCTTGACGAGGCGTGGTCCCACCTTCAGGGCAAGGCGGCTGCCGACAAAGCCCCCGACGATCGAGGCGGCGGTACACGGGATGGCCACCGAGAAGTCCACTGAACCGTGGTAGAGGAAGACCGCCATCGCAGCCAGGTTGCTCGACAGGTTGACCAGCCGTGCCGTCCCGTTGGCGGTGAGCAGGTCGAGGCCGAGCAGCGAGGTGAACGCGAGGGCGAGCAGCATCCCCGTCCCGGGACCGAAGAACCCATCATAGCAGCCGAGCAGGAGGCTGAGGAGGGCTGCAACGATCATGACGAAGCTCTTGGAGCGCTCCCGGGCCTGGCCGAATGTGGGGTTGACCACCATGAAGATAGCGATGGCCGGCACGAGTACGATCAGGAGGTAGGAGAGGGTGGCCGAGGCGTACCGTTCGGCCAGGGCACTGCCGATCGACGAGCCGAGAAAACTGGCAGGGATGGCTACCAGGGCGACGAATCGGGCGACCGCCCCGCGCCTGATATATTGGATCGAGGCGATGGTGGTGCCGAATGAGGAGGCGAACTTGTTGGTGCCCAGGGAGACCTGGGGCGGCAGTCCGACCGCCACGTAGGCAGTGAGCGTGATCAAGCCACCACCGCCGGCGATGGCATCGACGAAGGCCCCGAAGAAGATGACAGGCACGAGAATAAACAGAATATTCATTTACGTCTCCGAGCTCGGGTGGTAGCGGTCGTACGCCTCCTTGAGGGCGGCCGTCTCGATGTGGGTATAGATCTGCGTCGTCTTGATGTCACTGTGGCCGAGGAGCTGCTGGACACTGCGCAGGTCCGCCCCTCCGCTCAGGAGGTGGGTTGCGTAGCTGTGGCGCAGCGTGTGGATGGTGATGGAGAGGCCGGCTGCCTCGGTATAGGAGGTAAAGCGCTTGTGGACCGCCTGTCGGGTGAGGGCCTCCCCCCGTCTGCCGACGAAGAGGGCCTTCTCCCCCAGCCGGGGCCCCACCAGAAGGGGCCTGCACTCCAGCAGGTATGCGTCAACCCAGAGGCGGGCGACATCACCGACGGGGATACGGCGCATCTTGCTGCGCTTGCCCACGACCGTGATGGCATCCTTGTGGTAGTGCGAGACCGCCAAGGAGCACGCCTCGCTGACGCGCAGTCCGCAGGAGTAGATCAGCTCGAAGAGGGCGCGGTCGCGCATCCCCAACAGGTCCTGGTCGTCGATAACGCCCAGGAGACGCTCGATCTCATCGATCGAAGCGACGGAGGGCAGGATCAGGCCCTCCTTGGGCCGGGGCAGGAGGGAGACCGGATTGTCCCGCCTCAGCCCCTTCTCCTGCATGTAGGTGAAGAAGGAGCGCAGGGCACTGAGCAGCTTTGCCACGCTACGCGCAGAAAGGGCGCGCCGCTTGCTCTCCTCGACGACATAGGCCTGGACCTCAGCCATCGTGACGGTGTCGATGTCGAGGCCCGCCTCCAAGAAGAGGGAGAGTTCGGTGGTATAGATGGCAATGGTGGCGCTGGCGAGGCGTCGCTCCAAGCTGAGGTAGGTCTCATACTCCTCGACGATGAGCGACCTCATCACTGCCCCTCTTGCTCCTTGGAGCGGGCATAGCGCAGCACAGCCGGGATTGAGTAGTCGGTTGAGGCGGGGTTGACCGCCTTGCCGAGCTGCTTCTGGAGATCCTGCCACCGGTTCACCTGGATGGCGGAGATATCGTCGCTTCGCTCATCATCAGGTCGTTCGCTCTCCTGCTGGGCAGGGGAGGTGAAGCGATGGCGTCCCACCTCCTGTTCGGAGCTCTCGGCCCCGACCACCTGCTCCTGACGATCAAAGCCGGTGGCGACGACCGTCACCTTGATGCGGTCGCCCAGCTCGGGGTTGAACGCCTGGCCTGCGATGATCAGGGCATCCTCGCTGCACTGGGCGGTGACCAGCTCGACGACGTCCTGGTACTCCTGGAGGGTGAGGTTGTCACTGCCGGCAAGGTTGACCAGCACGCTCTTCGCCCCTTCGATGGAGGCGCTCTCCAAGAGGGGGTTGCTGACCGCCTGGCGCGCAGCATCGACAGCCCGGTTGGCGCCTTCGCCAAAGCCGATGCCCATCAGGGCGTCACCCTTCCCCTT
>CALFMX010000036.1 GCA_937902565.1 uncultured Spirochaetales bacterium | reverse complement strand
CCTGATGATCTTGTCGATCTTGGCAAGCTCCTTGAGCAGGTTCTCCTTGTTGTGCATGCGTCCGGCGGTATCAACGAAGATCAGCTCCTCGCCTCGTGCCTGCGCGCTGGTGATGGCATCATAGACCACTGCACCGGGGTCGCTGCCGCTTGCCTGGCGTACGATCCGGCACCCGAGGCGGTGGGCATGGATTTCCAGCTGGTCTGCCGCCGCGGCCCTGAAGGTGTCCCCAGCTGCCAGCAGTACCTTCCGGCCCTGCTTCTGATAGTAGTCTGCCAGTTTGGCGATCGAGGTGGTCTTGCCCACCCCATTGACACCGAGCACCAAGAAGACGGTGAGCGCGCCCGCTTCCACCCGGCTATCCATGACGGTCAGCTTGTCACCGAGCAGCTCCTTGACGAGAGCTTGGTAGTCACTCGTCTCCTTGAGACGGTTTGCCTTGGCGCGGCTCTGCACCTCATCACTGACCATCATCGCAAGCTGTCCGCCCAGATCCCCCTCGATCAGGAAATCCTCCAACTCCTCAAAGAAGACGGGATCACTCTTTGCCCCGCCAAACAGTGCCTTCAGCCGGGCACCAAATCCTTTCAACATCACATGCTCCTCATCTCATCGTCCATAGGCGGCAAGCTGGGCCGCGAAGGCCACAAGATTGACTATGGCCACCGCACCGCTTGCCATCTGGGCCACCGGCCAGAATTCACTCTCAAAGCCGACGGTATTACCGATGGCATGGGTTGCCACATAGGCTCCGAAGAGCAGGATAGTACTTCTCAGCGCTTTGTAGAAGTCCTCTTGCTCACGCTCCAAAAGCGGGCTGGAGCGGGTCAGCTCCCCCTCCATCGTGATCATCACCTCGCTGCCTGCCCCCGCTGAGAGGGCGATCTGCTGTGCGGCAAAGCCCTCCTTGGTCACCAGGATCGAGAGCGGATAGCGCACATGGTCGAGCCCGAGGGAGATGGTGTTGCCATGGAAGACCCCGTCGACAAACCAGTTCACCGCCCCACTTCGGGACGTGAGCGTCACCGGCCCCCCCTCCTCGCTCTCAAGCGTCCCGTCAACCGTGACGATCCTCCCCGCCTCAAGGGACACCGTGGTGGTGAGGCTGTGGTGGTAGGGGGCTGAGAGGGAGAGCAGGATCTCCGTGCCCTCTGTAAAGAAGAGGCGTTCACCCATGGCCTGCTCCTCCCCATCGAGGAGGATGCGCAAGGAGGGCGGCCCCCCTTCGACAAGGAGCGCCGCAGCCCTTCCGGCGCTGCCATAAAAGAGCATCGCCTCATTGAAGGCGTCGGTGAGCAGGTGATAGGAGCCACGCTCGACCAGGCGGTCGAACATGCGCATCTCCTCCTCTTCGAAAACCGTGCAGACAACCCTGTCAAAGACGTCCACCTCCTCTACCGATAGGGTGATGAGGCCATCAAGGCCCTCATGGCGCAGGTACCACTCCACGACCTCCCCCCCTGATGAGAGGAGGGTCGAGAGGGCCTCTTCATAGGGGATGGGTGTGTAGGTGATCAGGGTGGGCAGCTGCCCTCCTTCCATCTCCTCTCGCTTCAACTGCCGGAGGGCATCTGTTTCGCCTCCTGCATAGAGGCGGGCACGCGCCTTGTCATACGCTGCATCCGCTTCCCGCCCCAGACGCTCCCGGTAGTGGGCCTGGCGCTCGTCGGTGGCGGTGAGGCGGGGGGCAAAACGCCCAGCTGATTCACTGGCAATCGGCAGCAGCAGGTCGGCCTTCGGGGTGAGGGAGACGATGGCAACACGCCAATCCTCGGCCCCAAGCACACCTATCCACGTGGTGAGCAGCAGGGCCCAGAGGGCCAGTCGCCTGGCCATCCCCCTACTCCTGGCCCTGTGCCCACTGCAGGTAGCTCTCGATGAAGGGCTTGATCTCCCCGTCCATGACCCCTTGGATATTGCCGATCGAGGTGTTGGTGCGGTGGTCCTTGACCATCGTGTAGGGCTGGAAGACATAGGAGCGGATCTGGCTTCCCCAGGTGATCTCCTTCTTCTCGATCGCATCCTTCTGGTGCTCCGCCTCCTGCTTCTGCCGGTAGTACTCATAGAGCCGTCCCTTGAGCATCTTGAAGGCGATGTCCTTGTTCATCAGCTGGCTACGCTCATTCTGGCACTGTACGACGATACCGCTCTCGAAGTGGGTGATGCGCACCGCACTGTCCGTCTTGTTGACGTGCTGCCCCCCTGCCCCTCCGGCACGGTAGGTGTCGAGGCGGTAGTCCTCGGGCTTGAGGTCGATCTCGATGGTGTCGTCCACCACCGGGGATGCGTAGACACTGGTAAAGGAGGTGTGGCGCCGCTTCTGTGAATCGAAGGGGCTGATACGCACCAGGCGGTGCACCCCAGCCTCCCCCTTGAGGTAGCCGTAGGCGTAGGGTCCGCTGACGCGGATGGTCGCACTCTTGATCCCCCCTTCATCCTCGAGCAGGTCAAGGACCTGGCTCTTGAATCCGGCGATCTCGCAGTAGCGCAGATACATGCGCAGGAGCATGTTGGCCCAGTCACTCGCCTCGTTGCCGCCGGTACCGGCGTGGATGGTCAAAAAGCAGTCATTCTTGTCGAACTTCCCATCCAGGAGGGTGGTCAGCTTCAGTGCATCGTACTGTTTTTCCAGGGCGAGGATCTGTTCGTCGATCTGCCCCTGCTCCTCCTCGTTGTCCGGCTCATCGGCGTAGACCTCCAAGAGGTCGGCCATCTCGTCGATGGACTCGATCAACTCGTGCCAGGGATGGTAGAGGTCCTTAAGGCCGTTGAGGGTTGAGAAGAGGGCCTCTGCCCCCTTGCGGTCATCCCAGAAGCCGGTGACGAGGGTCTTCGCCTCCAGTTCCTCGATCTCTTTCTTCAGTGCTACGGGGTCAAAGCCGCCTCCAGACGGTATAGGCTTCTTCCTTGATGGTTTCAAACAGTGATTTATTTTGGAAGTACATGGTGTGGTCTCCAGTTGATTTATTTGCGTTCCACCCTGAAGCCCAAGGTAATCTTCTTCTGTTCCCCGCTCTCCAGGTCGAGGGTGAATGCGGGCATGAAGAGGGTGTGGAGATAGATGGTCTCATCGCCCAGGGTGGTCCTGCACCCAATGGTATAATCTTCCTTCAATAAGGTAAAGCGATTATCACACACCAGGGAGATCATCGTGCTGTTGGGTTCATCGTGTACCCTGATCGTCTTCACCCCCCGCCTGACCATCTCGCTCTCCTCGACCATGCTGCCCTTCTTGCCGTCCATGAGCATGCATGAGACCGGCAGGCTCCGGGTCGAGAGCGAGATCGGGATCTCGCATCCATAGATGAAGGTGGCCTGTTCGTCGGCGAGGTTGGTGATGGTGATCTCGACGAAGACCGTGTTCTGCCGCACCTTGTAGTGTTTGGCCAGCTCAAGGGAACCGGGGAGCAGGTCATGCTCCATGACCGTGTGGGAGGCCCTGAATTCCGTCGCCTTGCGGTCCAACACCTCGATGCGGTAGCAGAAGCGCCCCAGATCGAGGCAGGTGCTGCCATCACGCTTGTCGTACTCCTCGAGGCTGGTCCCCGCCTTGAGGATCACATCGGTGAAGAGGCGCCGCTTCTCCCCGCTGTGCGGCGGGTGCAGGCAGCTGTGTGAGCTCGCCATCCCGTCGAGCAGGGCGTACGCATCGCCGTAGTTGTGGAGGGATGGCAGATAGGTCAGCTCATCGAGCGACCCTCCCTTGCTGTCGATGACGCAGCTGAGGTTCTTGCTGATGACCAGATGCTCCTCCAGCTCATCCAGGTCGTAGTCGGCGACCTGGACGTAGGTGTGGTCCTCAAGCGAGGAGAGGATCGAATCCATCTCGCTGATGGTGCGCCACAGGAGGGTCCTGATCGAAGGGCGCACCATGGAGGCATGGGCGTCATAGAGAAAGGGGGTCCCTGCACTGGCACGCTGGATCAGGGACTCGAGGCGCCGGCGAACATCCTTGTCCTTCTTGTAGAGCCGGGCATGTTCCACCATGGTGATGTAGCGTCCGTAGAGGTAGGCGAGGCTCTCATCCAGCACGAGGAGGTCGTTGATCGTAGAGAGGCCCCCCCGTTCGGCATCATGGCCATACCATCCGACGGGGAGGTACCCCTTGGGCAGACACTCCTCCTCCCCGAGGATCTCCTCGACCGGGTTGCTGCCGTGGTCGAGCAGGAGGGTGAAGAGTTCGTCGCACTCCCCTGCCGTAATCCCCCCCTGGACGAGCTGGTCGAGGTTGACCATCGCCATCAAGAAGTGGGTCTGGCTCTGCTGCACCTCCTTGACCCGGCGCAGCAGGGCGGCAAAGGTGATCGTGCCCGCCCCAAAGTCACGCACCGCACGGCTGACGGCATCATTGGTCGGGATGATGGTCACGCTCTTGCCCATCTCCTGCATCAGGTAGGGCTCATCCCGGTAGCCGCTGCCTCCCACACCGGTCCCCTCCACCGAGGTGATGACCGTCTCCATACAGCAGAGATTGAGGGCGTTGATGTAGGCGGGGCTGAAGATCTGGGCGTAGCTGAAGAAGTTCTTCGGCCGCTGGGCAAAGCGCTTTCTCAGCGCCGTGGTCATCATCTCGATCTGGTTCGATCGGTCCTTGGGCCCGATGAGGTTGAGGATCGGCTGGTGGTAGGTCCCTCCGAGCAACTCGATCTTGTCACTTCGACAGAGGTCGGCGAGCAGGAGGGAGAGGGGCATGTGGCTGGTATCGAGGTACTCGATAAAGGCAATGGAGAGGCTGAGCTGCAGCGTCACCTCCCGTCGGTGGTGCAGGAGCGTCAACAGGGGCGTGAACACAGTTTCCACTACCCGCTCGAATGCAGGTAGTGGGACACCATGGCCTAGTTGGCAGTACGCACCGGTCAGTACTCTCATGTATTACCGTTTTCTGATGATCTTCGTCGGGCACGCTTCGGCCGCCTCCCCAATCTGGGAGTGTGGGACCGCCTGGTCGAAGTGAGCCAGGTAGCTCTCGACCGTGCACCCTGATTCAGGATACTTGTTCTCACAGATCTTGCACCCGATACAGCCGACAGAGCAGAACTTGCGTACCTGTCCGCCCGGCAGTTTGCTGTTGCAGTCGATGGAGTACTCGCTATCCTCGTAGATCATATGCATGACGTGGGTCGGACAGATTGCGACGCACTTCTCGCAGCTGATGCACTTCGCCTCGTCGACGATGATGTAGCCATCCTTGTCTCGGCTGATCGCATCGGTCGGGCAGACCTTGATACAGCTGCCCATCCTGAGGCACCCATCCTTGCAGGTGTTGTCCCCTCCCATGAGCAGGGCGGCGGCGTTGCAATCCATCGGCCCGTCATAGGTGTAGTCCTTGGCGGTGAACTCGACGTTCCCCTTGCACATGACATGGGCGACCTTGCGTCGCTCATCGGGGTTCTCATCGACAACCATCCCCATGATCGCGCTGATCTTCTTCACCAGTTCAGCGCCGCCGGGGGCACAGAGGTTCAACACGGCCCCATCCTTGGCGATAGCCGAGGCGTATGCGTTGCATCCTGCGTAGCCGCAGACCCCGCAGTTGACCCCGGGCATGATCGGCTCGAGCTCGAGCAGCTTCTCATCCTTCTTGATGGCTAGCTTCTTCTCTGCGTAGGAGAGACCGAAACCGAAGATGCCACCAAGCAGTGCCACTGTTACCAATGCCAGTAGAATATTCATTGCCTCACCCCCTATACCAAGTGCAGGTTGGTCAACAGCGACTTGTCGAACGCCATGAACGACAAGGCCATCAGACCGGCGGAGATGAATGCGATCGGCATACCACGGAACGCGCGCCTGACCGGCATCAGGTCCAGCTTCTCACGGATATTGCTCATCAGCACGATGGCGAGGGTAAAGCCCGCCCCGGCGGCAAAGCCGGCGGTGAAGGCCTCCATCACGTTGTAGTTGTTGGTGATGTTGATGATGGCGATACCGAGGACCGCACAGTTGGTGGTGATCAGGGGCAGGTAGATGCCGAGCGCCTGGTAGAGGGCCGGGCTGATCTTCTGGATGACCATCTCCAAGAGCTGGACCAGGCTGGCGATGACCAGGATGAAGGTCAGCGTCTGCAGGTACTCGAGGCTCATCGGCACCAGAAGGAAGTAGTAGACCGCCCAGGTGACCACACTTGCAACGGTGGTGACGAAGGTGACCGAGACGCCCATGCCGATGGCATTGGCGCTGTTCTTGGAGACCCCGATGAAGGGACACAGGCCCAAGAACTGTACCAGTATGAAGTTATTGATAAAGACAAAGGTCAGTAATATTGCAATATAGCTCATCGTTTTCACCCTTTCTTACGTGCGCTCTTCCAGTCGAAGAACGCCTTCAGATATCCCATCAAGAGGAGCGCACCGGGAGCCAGGCTCATGACCCTGATCGGATTGTTGTAGAACCAGGGGATACGGATGACTCCATCGAAGTTGCCCATGGCAAAGAGGGAGATCGTCCCGCTGCCGAAGAGTTCACGGATCACCGAGATCAGGATCAGGCCAAGGGCGAAGCCGATGGACATCCCGATTGCATCGAGGATTGAATCCATGACGGTGTTGCGCGCTGCAAACGCCTCGGCGCGGCCGAGGATGATGCAGTTGACGACGATCAGGGGAAGATAGACACCCAATGCACTGTAGAGGGCCGGCACGAACGCATGCATCACCAGCTCGATGATCGTCACAAGGCTTGCGATGATGACGATGTAGGCGGGGATGTGGATCGAGTCGGGGATGAAATTGCGCAGTGCTGAGATCAGCAGGTTGCTGAAGAGCAGCACGAACAAGACACCTGCAGACATACCGAGGGCGTTGGAGACCTGTGTCGAGACACCGAGGGTCGGGCAGAGGCCCAGGACGATGATGAAGACCGGGTTCTCCTTGAAGATGCCCTTGGTCAATTCATTCATATTCAGTTTCATAGTGCACCTCCCAGGCCCTTGACGTAGTTGCTGCCGGCGGCGATCGCCTTGGCGATGGCAGTGAAGGTCACGCTTGAGCCGCTGACCGCCTGCGCGTCACCGGCGCTGAGCATCGCCTTCGTGGTCGGCACCGGATTCGAGCCTCCGGTATTCTTGAACTTCTCCATATACCAGCTCTCCTCCGCCTTTTTGCCGAGGCCGGGGGTTTCGCTGTGGTTGAGGAGCTGGGCGTACTGCATCACCCCATCGAGGGTGTAGGAGGCGACCAGGGTCATCTCACCGCCATAGCCGTTGGTCTTGAGACCCAGGATCCAGCCGGCAGGATTGCCACCATCACTGAGGTCAATCTGGTAGCTGACGTAGTGGACGCCGTCGACATCATGCTGCTCCCCGATTTCATGGCCACCGCTGACCGCCTCAAGGGCTTTCAGTCTGGCCTGGATGTCCATCTCCTCGATGATGGGGGCCGTGATCGAGTTGGTCAACGCCAGGAAGAAGGTCGAGACGGCACAGATGGTGAGCAGGATCAGCGCATAGCGAATGTTCTTTTTCATACTGTGCGCTCCTTTGCAAGCTTACGCTGCTCTCTGGTATCGCCGAACTTGCGCGGTTCGATGAAGCGGTCGATCGTCGGGGTGATGACGTTCATCAGGAGGATCGAGACACTCACCGCCTCGGGCATGCCGCTGAAGTACCTGAAGAGGAAGGTGAAGAATCCACAGCCCATGGCGTAGATCACCTGACCCTTGCGGGTGATCGGGCTGGTGACGTAGTCGGTGGCCATGAAGATGGCCCCGAGCATCAAGCCGCCCGAGAAGAGCGGTGGGAAGAAGCTGCCGCCAAAGAGGCCGAGGCCGCTTGGAAGACCGCCGAAGAGCCAGGAGAGGATCGAGAGGCTGGCCATGTACACCACCGGGATGTGCCAGGTGATGATCTTGCGGACCAGGAGATAGATGCCGCCGATGAGCAGCGCGAGGGCACTGACCTCCCCGATACAGCCGCCGACGTTCCCGAGGAAGGAGTCGATGGTGTAGGCGTTGAAGCCGGTGGTTGCAGCGATCGATTGGGCCAGATTCGTTGCCGGGTAGCCGGTCTGGGCGAGCAGTGCGTTGGCATCGAGGCCGACGCTTCCGCCCGAGACCGCGGTCTTCACCAACCCAAGCGGTGTTGCCGATGCGATGGCATCAGGCATGACACGGGCAAGGGTGCGGGGTGCGACGAAGGTCGACATCGGGGTGGTGAAGGAGAAGAAGACGAAGATTCGTCCCGCCAGGGCCGGGTTGGCCCAGTTGGCTCCCAAGCCACCGAAGGTCCACTTTGCCACGATGATGGCAAAGGCACTGGCCACTGCCGGGATGAAGAGTGGCACCGACGAGCTCATGTTGAGCCCGATCAGGAGGCCGGTCAGCAGGGCTGACCCATCCCAGAGGGTGAACTCATCACTGAAGCGACCGAGAAGATACTCGCTGAGCATCGAGGCCGCGATCGAGACGAGGACTACCAGCAGGGCCCTGAGTCCGAAGGCGTAGATGCCCCACGCCAAGGCGGGGAGCAGGGCGATCGAGACCTGGTACATGATGGACGAGGTACTGCTCTTCTCATGCAGGTGTGGAGAGGAGGAGACCGTCAACACAGGTGTATTCATTATTTTTTCCTCCCCAGCTTCTTGCCGGTCTTCAACCCATGGACGAGGGGGATGTGCGCCGGGCAGACATAGGCACAGCACCCACACTCCTTGCAATCCATCAGGCTGTTGGCCATAGCCACCGCATACTCACCGTTGTCGATCTGGCGGTAGAGCAGGGCCGGGACAAGTCCGATTGGGCAGGCGGCGACACAGCGCCCACAGTTGAGGCAGGCGGTGGTACGCACCTTCTGCTCACCCTTGAGGGCGAGCAGGCCGCTGAACCCCTTGGTAAGCGGGGTCTCGGTATCAAAGAAGGAGAAGCCCATCATCGGCCCGCCGCTGACCAGCTTCTCGGGTTCACTTGAGAAGCCGCCACAGAAGGCCAACAGGTCACTGACCTTGGTCCCCACCGGGGCGAGGACGTTCTTGGGGTTGGCGATGCACTCACCAGTGACACTCACCACCCGCTCATAGAGGGGCTTGCCACTGGTGACTGCCTCATAGATGGCGACGCAGGAACCGATATTGGCAACCACTGCCCCGACATCGAGGGGGAGCTTGCCGGAGGGGATCTCACGATTGAGGGTGGCCTTGAGCAGTTGCTTCTCATCACCCTGGGGGTATTTGACCTTGAGGCCGACGATCTCGATGGGATAGCCCTTCTCCTCCACCACAGCCTTGAGGTGTTCGATGGCATCCTTCTTGTTCAGCTCGACACCGATGATCACCCGGGGGGCGCGTGTTGCCTTGGCACAGATCAGGGCTCCTTGCAACGCCTCGTCGGCACGCTCCATCATCACCCGGTAGTCGGCGGTCAGATAGGGTTCGCACTCGACCCCGTTGACGACGAACGCATCGATCTTCTTGTCA
>CALFMX010000035.1 GCA_937902565.1 uncultured Spirochaetales bacterium | reverse complement strand
ACCGGCGAGGCCTCGTGCAGCGTCCAGAAGTACGCCGCCTCCTCGCGCAGGGCGGTGAGGGCGGCGGTCCGCTTCCTGGACAACGTCATCGACGATACCCCCTACTTTTTCGAAGAGAATGAAAAGCAGCAGAAGAGCGAGCGGCGCATCGGTCTCGGGACCATGGGCCTGGCCGACATGCTGATCAAGATGGAGCTCGGCTACGGCAGCGATGCCTCGCTCGTCTTCATCGACGAGCTCTTCAAGTTCATCTGCGTGGAGGCGTATGAGGAGAGCAGCGATCTGGCCGTCGAGAAGGGGAGCTTCCCCCTCTTCGATGCGGAGAAGCTGCTGGAGAGCGGTTTCATGAAACAGCTGCCCGAGGAGCTTCGGGAGAAGATCCGCCGCCAGGGGCTGCGCAACGTCACCCTGCTCACCCAGGCGCCCACCGGGACGACCGGCACGATGGTCGGCACCTCTACCGGCATCGAGCCCTACTACTTCTGGGAGTGGGAGCGCACCGGGCGGATGGGTACGAACATCGAGCGGGTGCAGGTCTACGATGATTGGGTGAAGGCGAACCCGGGGGCGAAGAAGCCCGACTACTTCGTCAGTGCGATGGACCTCGCCCCCGAGGGGCACGTGCGGGTGCAGGCTGCGATCCAGAAGTGGGTCGACTCCTCGATCTCCAAGACCGGGAACACCCCCAGCGACTACACGGTCGAGCAGACCGGCAAGCTCTATGAGCTGCTCTACGACCTGGGCTGCAAGGGGGGGACGACCTATCGGGATGGATCGCGCGACACCCAGGTGTTGACGGCCAAGAGCGAGGAGAAGAAGGAGGAGGCGCCGCAGGTGGTACGGCCGACCGAGCCCAAGAGCCGGGTGCGCTCCACCGTCCTCCACGGTACGACCTACCGCAAGGCGACCCCCATCGGCACGGCGTACATCACCGTCAACTGCGATGGGCCTGAGCCCAGCGATATCTTCGAGGTCTTTATCAACGTGGCCAAGGTCGGCAGCGATGTGGCCGCCGATGCCGAGGGCCTCGGCCGCCTTATCAGCCTGATCCTCCGCATGCCGAGCCCGCTGAGCCCGACCCAGCGTGCCCAGGCAATCATAACCCAGCTGCAGGGGATCGGCAGCGGGCGTTCGATGGGATTCGGCAAGAACCGGGTGATGAGTCTGCCCGATGCGGTGGCACAAGTGCTGCAACAGCACCTTGGATCCAACGGCAACGGGAACACAGCAGTCGGCCTGCCTGATGAGGAGGATGAGGACGAGGAGTCGCTGCAGCTCGACCTGGGCCTCAACACCGCCAAGAGCGTGACGCCGGATATCTGCCCGGTCTGCGGCAACGTCACCTTCGTCAACATCGAGGGGTGCAAGAAGTGCTTCTCCTGTGGATACAGTGAGTGCTGATCGAAAACCCGCTCCTATCAACGGCCCCGCTTTTGGCGGGGCCATTTTCCCTTAAAAACCTGCTTCCAACTCTATTGTACGCAACAGTAATTCCCTGCCGGAACCATAGCTAAGAGAATACCCGTCAAGGACATCTCTAATCTCTGAAGGTTGCAAATATTGATTTATTGTTCTATGATTAATTCTCGTGAAAATATGCGTGGAATTTTCATTTTTACGTGTACTTAGACGACCTCTTCAGGGCCGTTTCAAATACTGTTTTATGGAGTGCCAACATGGGTAAAAAACAAAGGGTAACTATTGACGGGAACACCGCTGCAGCGCATATAGCTTATGCCTTCAGTGAGGTGGCCGCAATCTATCCAATCACCCCCTCCTCCCCGATGGGAGAGCTCGCAGACTCTTGGACCAGCATTGGTCGAAAGAACCTCTGGGGCAAATCGGTAGAGATCATGGAGATGCAGAGTGAAGCAGGAGCCGCAGGTGCGGTCCATGGTTCGCTTGCCGCTGGTGCGCTGACCACTACGTTCACCGCCAGCCAGGGATTGCTCCTGATGATCCCCAACATGCACAAGATTGCCGGAGAGATGATCCCGACCGTCTTCCACGTGTCGGCTCGCAGCCTCGCCGCACAGTCGCTCTCGATCTTCGGTGACCACTCCGACGTGATGAGCTGCCGTAACACCGGCTTTGCAATGACCGCTGCCAACAACGTCCAGGAGACGATGGACCTTGCCCTCGTAGCCCACCTGGCTACCCTCGAGTCAGAGGTTCCCTTCCTGGCGTTCTTCGACGGGTTCCGCACCAGCCATGAGCTCTCCAAGGTCGAGGACATCACCTATGATGAGATCCGTGGCCTCGTGAACGAAGAGTACATCCGCCGCTTCCGCGACCGCGCCATGCGCCCGGAGAAGCCGATGCTGCACGTAGCCGCCCAGAACGAGGACGTCTACTTCCAGGGCCGTGAGACGGTCAACCCCTACTACGAAGCCCTTCCTGAGATGGTCCAGAAGTACATGGATCAGGTCTCGGCCCTCACCGGCCGTCCCTACCACCTCTTCGACTACGTCGGTGCTCCCGATGCAACCGATATCGTCATCATTATGGGCAGCGGCGCCGACACCTTCGAGTGGGTCTCCGACTACCTCAATGCCAAGGGTGGCAAGACCGGCGTCCTGAAGGTCCGCCTCTACCGTCCGTTCAGCGCCAAGCACTTCGTCGCTGCCATCCCGGCAAGCGTGAAGCGCATCGCCGTCATGGACCGCACCAAGGAGCCCGGTGCCCTCGGTGAGC
>CALFMX010000034.1 GCA_937902565.1 uncultured Spirochaetales bacterium | reverse complement strand
TGCATCGCAAAGGATGGCCGTAATGTTGTGGATGACTGTAGGCACATATCAGGGTATATCGATATGCTGCAGGCTATCCATGAAGGAGTGGGCACGAGGCCAGGGATGGACAGGGAGGAACATGAATCCAAGGCACATGATCTGACAGGTTAGCGCAATCGATACGTTGAACTCGGCCCACGGCAATGTATTGACGTTAGCCCAAACCCATCCACTATGACACTCTGTTCTTGACTGGATCCGTGATTCGTTACATACTTCAGTCGTGGAGGAAGACCTCTACCCATTGTTGGCAAGACTAGCAATGGTTGCGATGATGCAAGGACTGGGGCCAAGATACAGGACTTGCTGAGCTGTAAGGGGTTGGGTGCGTACCGCATCTTGGCAGTAGGCAGTGGTACTATTTAGTGGTGCTGACTGAAGGAAACGCACCTTTTCTAAAAACCTGAAGCGTTGTCTTCAGGTTTTTTCAATAATCATATGGGGGCGCCTAGGGTGGATAAGTTGTATAGATGCCTGCAGGCGTACCAAGCGCTGGCAACATCTTGTTCCTACCATTATGTCGTTGCAAGAAGGAAAATAAAATATTCGTTGAACCTTCAGTTTGAAATGAATAACTTTGTCCACTTAATTGGCATCAGACATCTTAAAGATTTACCCATTCTTCGTAGCAGTGACGGCAATTTGATTGCAGCAATTTCAAATAACCGTTTGAAAATTGAAACTCTTCAAACAAGCCAGTTCTTTCTTAAGCCCCCATTAGATATTGAAGCAAGAATTAAATGCGTAAGTCGTCTTGATGAATTTCTACAATCAGACCATCTCGTCATTGATTATTTGAATTATCCAGAACTCAATTCAAGAGTTGAAGCAGATTGGTTATTTAGAAGCGAAATTGATAATGAAACTTGGTATCTATTTGTAAAATCAAAAGAGAGAAAAACAACAAAAGATAGCCGTAAGTCAGGTAACTATGTCTGTTCGTCCATGTTTATGAAAAGACACATTGAATATGGTGCATCCCAAAAGCCAATGACCATTCTTTTGAAAGAGAGACACAACCTAAATTCCAAAACCAAACAAACGCTCTTTTGTCATCCTAACTACACTGTTCCAAATTAACACAAGACTCTAACGCAATCGATACGTTGAACTCGGCCCACGACCGAGCCTGACGAGAATATGTTTGTCTATCAGGGAGTTCAGGATCCTGATCGCTTTGGGTTTATTGAATCCGGTCTTCTCTTCCAACGCTGACCGTGAGAGCTCACCCTCGGCCTTGAATATATTCAGGGCCGTCTGTTCATCATCGGACAAGTCCAACTGATCAAGGGCAACGATCGGCAACTGTACCTTCAGGTAGTTCTCACTGATATCAAAGCTCGGTTTGGTGGTGCTCTCGCTATACGCTTCCTGGATTCTCATCACACCGGTGCCGAATCTCTCTATGAGCTCAAGCCTATAAAAGACACCCGCGATGATGGGGTTCCTCAGCTGCGAGATGGTGATATACAGGTATTCATCTTCAGAGAGGCCGACAGGCAACCCTCCCGGAGATTGTATCTCTAGCCGATCCTTGAACATGGATATTTGGATATATGAAGGAATATCCCACATCCTATGGACTATGGCGTTTGCCAAGGCCTCCCGAAATGCTTCTCTTGGGATCAGTTCTTTCTGGGTCCTCTTATACCCCTCTATCTCTTCGTATTGGTAGTATCGCTCGAACACCTCGATCGCCGTATCATACTGGGTCAACAAAGAGACCCCCTCTACGGTCACGCGCTCTTGAATCTGATTGGTGCTCTCCCCAAATCGTACGATGTCGATACCTGAGAACTTGATGGTGTTGGTATCTGAGAGCAACTCGGCAGCGACATTGTAGGTTCCCTCTCTATCAAGCAAGCCCAAGGTCCTCAGGATGTCATCCGTAATGTTCCCTATGCCCCGAACTTCTTTTAGTTTTGACTCCAAGACCTTGAACGTACGATTCCCACCAGAGGCTGGCATCGCTTCAAAGTTCATGTTGATACCATGCAGAGCAAGCCTACGCAGCTCAAACCTGTCCACTTCCACGGTAGAGGTGCCAGAGCGTTTGTACGCCCTTCGCTCATAGTAGTAGGGAGTATCCTTTCCCTTCTCCACAGCCAGGATGATGATATCCAGACCGTCTCTCTGCTCAACAGTGAGGTGAAATCGTGGAACCGGGACAATGGAGTCGTTGATCATGTGCTCCACTCTCAACGCCTCCTTACTGCTATCATCAACGCCAATGACAGTACCCCCATCATCAAGGCCGAAGATAATCTCCCCTCCGTTGTAGTTTGCATAGGCACTTACTGTCTTCAAGAAGGTCCTTGTGACAATCTCTTTGAATTCTATGGTGGCTGTCTCTCTGATTTTCATGGCTATACAGAGCATATCAGAGAAGCAAGCCATATGCAACGATACGCCTATCGTTTCATCTGTCGATTCATTTTGAGTCGATAATCCGTCTATTGATTCAAATTGATTGGAACGATAGACGGATTGAAGGAAAATCTTTTTCTGCAATACCGTGCGAGTCGATTCTCCTTCACATCCATCAAGCGCTCATATCCTTTTCAGCATTGACTCTGGTAATCATCGAGTCAGGAACATACATGAATGATTGAGGAGGGGACTTCACGCCAAGAGAGTCCGGGGGGATTGGATTTTTGAAAGTATTGACGTTGGCCAACGCGCAAATTTTGCTAAGAGCAACATTCAATCTTCAGGATAAATCTTGGCTTCAACCTGTTGGAATTTCAATACGTGCTTTCTGTGATAGTTCTACTTGAGTGATAATTGGTGAATATAGATCAACTTCGACTTCAGGGGTCGAAAGCGTAACTATCAACGAATAGCGCATTTTTTTGGAGTAGCAGTGGAGATGTTGGCGCTCACGCCACCACCCTATTACCGGGAAGACAGCTACGTAGTTAGTCTCACATAACTCTACAGCGCTTTGTCCTCTGAAATCCGAATGAATCGATCCAACATCGCGGTTATCTTTTCCTAGGTACCAGTGTTCACTGCCACTGGTCCCTTCTCCTGAATCGGTTTTACTCTCACGCATTTTTATGTTGATGCGTTTGTGGAAATCCTCAAGGCTCTCGTTTTGATTGATGACATCAAAACGTAAGCTACATGAAGGGTAACGGTATTTGTCTTTCCAACCTATTTCCCCAGGGCCCGGTTCAATGAAATATGAGGTTATTCGCTGTTTCGTGTGGGTGAGTAACAATTCCTCACATAATAGTAGCCTTGGGCAGCTCGAGCTCTCCACATACAAAATAGATCATAGCCATGAAGTTTTTCATGTTCTTGAAGCCCCTTGCCCTGTGCTTAATTAAGCTAATCATTGAGTTGAATCCTTCAAGTAATGCGTTGGTCTTCTTCGACTCGAAGTAGTTGAGAATCTCAAGTGCGTTACGAGTGAACGATTTTCCAATTCTCCGTAGTTCACTTATGCTGCTGTTAGATAACTCTAAGCACAAACTTTCGAAGGCTTCGACTGCACTTTCATAATCGATGCAGTCCTCATAAACACCTTGGAGTTTTAGCTTCTGGTTATATGCGATGGTGGTATCAAGGTGCTCTGTACTTAGTAATAATTCCAACTGCTTTTGTTGCTCAGCAGTTAAATTCTCCTTGTTCTTCAGCCATAGATAGCGACTTCCTTCCAAGGAGCGTATCTTGCTCCTATCTTTGGATCTCATCTCCCTACGCCTGATTGTATCGACTGCATCTCCCATCATCTTTACCACATGGAAGCGATCTACTGTTAGTCGGGCCTTGGGAAAGCCTTCAAGCATTGCATTGCGATAGCCGTGGCACATATCGCTGGTTATGTCTGCTACCTTATCTACTTTACCGGCCTTAGCCTCAAAGACTTCCACAAACTCTTGAACCGGTTGTTTGCCTTTTCCTTCCACTGTAAACAATACCCTCGCCTTCTTACCATCCTTTTGAGGATGAGCAAGGAAAACACTGAGGTAGTTATGCCCCTTGTGGCTATACTCATCCACTCCGATTGCATCCACTTCGCTGAAGTCCTGCTTACTCAGAGCTTCATCCACATACAAGTGGATCAACCTCCAAAGCCGCGTATCATGCTCGCCGACTTGATAGGCCACTTGGCTGACAGGCATTTGTTGAAGCATCGTTAGTAACACTGCTTCCATCAATAGTGTAAAACCACTTGAACTCCTCGCCCATGGAACCTCCACCAGTTTAACCCCGTGTTTCTCGCAGTTTGTCCGAGGCACTCGAGCATGGATATAGCAACGATATTGGAAGAAATTTAAGTGCCGCCATACTTTCTCTCTTGAATCGTATATGGGACTTTCTAGCCCACATTGAGGGCAGCAGTAGCTACCTTGGCCGTCATAATCAACGTGGATATGTACCTCCATCTTCTCAGGATTCTTTTCAGAAGGAAGCATCTCTACATTGGTGACAACCCAGGGACTCTCAAGGCCCAAGGCTACGGTAAAAATGTCGGTGTGGGGAAAGTTGCTCGTCATGGATAACCTCTGATATGTGTGATACCAGAACAGTAGCACAACCTCTTCGGTCATTCCATAAATCACACTCGACTAACTGGCTACCCACTCAAAACAGCGAAAGGCCAAATATGACAATGTAACTCTCATCTCCACAGGAGTTCCACCCAACTCTCTCAAAACCTCTTTAGGCCATGGTATTTGATGGACATGCATTTCGTTCATGCTACCTTTCTTAAACGGTTGCAGGGCATTTTCAATTATCAAATTTACGCTGTTGTTTTTACACTCTATTGCACGATTCAAGTCAGGCACACCATATCCACAGGTACGAAGTAGAAGCCTCTTGCCCGAAGTCTTATTGTTATCCTTTAAAAATTGCTTCTTCATTTTTTCTGTCCAGCGGGCAGAGTGTACAAGCAATGCCCTTACCGTCTCGGGCCATATATCAGGGTATTCGGATGTAATCTGAGCTGCCATCCAAGCTGCTTGTGCAGTAGCAGCACTTGTACCGTTAATAGTGCTGAATAGCCTTGTAAGTGGTCTTGCATGTGTTGTAAGCAAGGATAAATCTGCACACTCTGTCAGATTCTCTCCATCTTTCGCGATATTGCCCCCATTGTAGAGTATCTCGGGCTTAATGGGCCATCGCTTATCCCAGAGCAAGGAAGTTGAACTGTATGGAGAGAGCTCTCCGATATCAGCTACCGGATTATATTCACTCAATTGTTCATCATCAATGCGAACATATTGATTGAATGCCCCTACAGTAAGAGCATTCCATGCTTGACCTGGGCTCTCCACTGAATGCATCTGGTTAGGATTGGGGAATGCATTACCCACAAACTCCTGTGGACATACATTGCCGGCACTTACGAACATCAGTCGCTTTTTACCATCGTCACTGCCATAAATTAAGTTGTCGACAGCACCCGACCATGAAGTAGGACTGCCATCGCTTGTATTATATTGATGTGAAGTCACAGCCATACACGTCGTGCGATCATATTCAGGATGTGCAATCTCAGCCTTATACACTGCCTGCTGTGTTAAGTTTCCGTAGAGTTCGGGGCGATTCTCTCCCTTTGGTGGGAGTATTTTTACTGACTCAAGATGATGCACTATGGAATAGTGCTGGTCAGACAGTAATCTCTCTTGGAGATCATAATACAGCGCTAGCCCTGCCATCTCGGTTCCATGACCGTGGTGATCTCCATCACCCCATGACGGTTCAACAGCATGTGTGCTGTCTTCTTCAAACGCTATTTCCAGAAGAGGATGCCCTGTATGTATCCCTGTGTCCAAAATACAGACCGATGATTTGGAAAAATCGAGGGTGATACGAGTCAGTAGTTCATCAACCCATTCTTTTTGTTCCAGGGGGGTAAGCTCTTCAAAAAACCCGGCCACTTCTGGGGCACGCCGTAATTCTGCTATATATGCATAGCTCTTGATCAGCTCTGCCAATTGGTTTGATTGTGCTCTGATAAGCTTTACCACTCGCTCCGGAAAATAGATTGAGTTCTTATCCAATGTGATTTCAAGCGTCTGGCAGGCGGTCGCAAGGAGCGATTCAACTTTGTCATAATCATTTTTATCTGCGCGGAGCCAAATTTCGCACCAGGCAGGGGTCTCTGTCGGCATATCAGCTTTAGCACCAAACCAAAAAGCGTCGAGCATTGCCAAGGAGACATTTTCTATACTATTGACCACATCCTTATAGCGCGGGTTGCCCTTTTTTGTTTCTCTGGTCAAATAGAGGTCTAATCGATTGATAAAATACGTCTCTTTGCCTTCTGGGACATACACTGTGGCTTTTACAGTTTCACTCTCTTCATCTCTATGCACGTTGAGTAATCGGATGCCTTCACGCACACTCTCCAAGCTTTTTACAACGAGGTCATGGTTTTCTTGACCCGAAAATTCGAGGTAGATACCTTCCTTATACTTGATGGCAGCGACTTGACGTTGAGTTAGCTTCTGGTTTTGCTTGTACGCTTCCTCGAATTTCTTCTTCAAAAACGTTCCGTGACCAGTACGATCAGGACGATCTGGAATTCTGGTACTGGAAAATGCCGAGCGGGAAGTGTACGGGTAGTTTCGTACGGTATCAGAAAGAAATATATTCTTCTTATCAACAGCCATTTACAGAGCCTCTCTATCGTATACAGACAATCTCTCTTCAACCAATCTTGATAGCCTCTCCTGAGTAATTGTTGTCTCCTTCAGAATGGATTGCTTAATTACATCGTCACATATCCGGCTTATTTCTGCATGGCTCAACGACACTGTTTTTCGAATCAGATCACTGTCCGGTTTAAATGAAGGATCAAAAAGACAGAGCTTGGTGTTGAATAATTGCTCGATCTCCTTCTCTGTTGGATACGCATAATGCAGGACGTCATCAAATCTGCGAAACAACGCCTTGTCAAGAATTTTCTGATTATTGGTAGCTGCTATGATTATACTCTCTGATTGGTCTTGTTCACTGAACTGGAGAAACGCGTTCAAGACTCGACGCATCTCACCTACTTCATTATCCATGCTTCGATCAGCACCAATGGCATCAAATTCGTCAAACAAATAGACACCGGTTATGGTCTCAATCGAATCAAACACTTGTCGCAACTTCGTGCTCGTCTCGCCTAAATACTTTGTGACGAGCTTATCGACTTGTACTGTAAAGAGAGGCAAGCGGAGTTCGGAAGCAATAATTGATGCGGTTAATGTTTTACCAGTACCTGGTGAGCCTTCCAACAGAATTTTGCGCCTATTGGCCAATCCATATCTGTGTAATTTCTGTCTATTGATAAATTCATCCAAAATTCGTTCTATGCGCTTTCTGAGTTCATCAGGAACGATCAAATCCGATAATTTGTCATCAGGCATACTCATCAACAACATCTCATTCTGATTGTCAAATTGTACAACACGTGAACGGGCAGGAGCCTTTTCAATGAGCGTTTTCAGCTCCCTGGCCAGTTTCGTGTGACCGAGCTTAGCCTCATATGCGGCTATTTGCAAAACAACCGTCCTGAATTTATCGTTATCTTGATCGATATGGGCCTTGATCAATCTTTTTATTTGATCAGCCGTAGCCATAATCACAGCCTCCTATTCATGCTTGCCATTCAAAATTCCAATGTTAATTGTTCCTGCGGCAATGGATAATTACCACGAGGAGTGTGCTATTGCCAAACAACCAATCGCCGTTCCCCAAAGAGATGCTATCACTCTTACTGCTTGCCTTCAACACAGGACCTCACATACGACAGCAGGTTACAGGTCTTGCATCAATCTATCTCCACCATCTTCCAACAACAAACACTCCGTCTTCCTTCACTTTATACTTTACGTTTGTATAGTATCACCAATCTTTCGAATTGTCATCTTCAATGTGCATGGATACAGATTATTTGGAAGCTGGGCAGAAGCTGCAGTATGGCTCAACCCTTTCTTCAAGCAAGGCGCCTCTATGATGTCAGTCGACTCTTGAGAAGCTTCGCTATCCTACCCTTCCAAGCTGTGCTCCTGTCACTCGCCATACATACGATGGGTCCATCCAATAAAACACACTCGATTACCCTCACACCCCACATGCAGGTACCCTTCGATTTGAATTGGACGATTACCACTACAGGAGAGCAATCTCACAGAGGCCCAAGGCGCAGCTGCTGTATGTAGGCAGCAGCCTCCGTCTTGGCCAGTGGCATCGACATCCCATACGTCTCGAGGATGCGCTGTACCGCGCGAATGCGCGGATCATCGCTTCTCAGGCTCAGGAGCTTATCAAGGGTGCCCTGCTCATCAATCTTCTCCCAGAGCTTCAAGAAGCGCATGATGACCTTGCTATCCTTCTTGTGTTCACTCTGGTAGAAGGAGGAGAGTCCATGTTGGTCGAAGAGACGATCGATCGGTGTCGACTGGCAGAAGAAGAGGGGCTCTTCACTTGCCAGGTGGTACACCTGGCCAAGGTTCTCCAAAAGAGAGGAGTACTGGTCGAGAACATCATCGTCATAGAGCTCATCGGAGAAGACGTACTCTCCCTCGGCAGCGAAGGCTGCCAAGGCCCTGATGGCGTTCTCACTCTTCTCCTGAAACCACCCCATGAACATGGGGTTCACATCCACCATAGGTACAGAAGCCTCAGTGCGTGGCAACGCCTCAAGGCCGTATCCATTCATTACAAAGCGAGGATGATCGTTGCTATTAACACCCCTCATGGCATCTACCCTCTCTCGATCATCCACGCTCATCCAATACATGACGAAGAGATGATATGAACAGATATTCAACGCATGCTGAACTTCAGGGATCTCAATGATCGACTCATCAAGAAGCGCAACAAGACGAGAGAGGGAGCGCAGCGCTCTATACAGGTATCTGGCAGGTGACGTATCCATGGTAGCAAAAGGATACTGGAGGGAGGGGGGAAATGGAAGAGGGTGTTCTTCTTCACCACTCATTGGATACCACTATGAGCACAAGAACACGTCCTTTGCCAGAGCAAGAACAGCTGTCCCAGGACCGTGGGTGATGAACGGGTCATCATAGCCAAGGATTCGATGAATCTCCTGAAGGTTTTCAGGCGCTGGATTATCAAAGAAATCCTCATAACACAGCAGAGTCATAGTACTGCCAGACGTCAGTTCCATCTCCCCCTTCACCCACTCGGGGTATTGTTGGGTCAATGCTACCAAATCGTTGACGCCCAGTCCCTTGAAATGTCCACTGGCAAAATCCAGGGCTTCGATATCGGCTCTGGACAATAGGTCATACTCCTGTAGGGTGTCGATGACCACGCCCTCGTTACTGGTTTGGCGGATGGAGGAGTCAAACAGAGCCCTCTCTTGGAGAGTGGTACCTATCAGGTCCTTCTCCAACACCCTCATCGTCTGTAACGGTACAGGACCGCTCTCAGTTGCATAATAGTGAGGTTCTCCGAGGACCGGCATCGCATACGTGCGTATCGAATATCGATCAGCCAAGAAGGCATACCAGCCACGATATTACTCATCCGGTAGTTGTACCCGATCTCACTGTGCTGGTAGTGGGGGGCAGGGTCCCGGGCCTGGGTGGCCCAGAACCGGACTTTCTTGACCGCTTCTTCGTCTCTGGAAAGAAACATCCCACCACCGCTGGTGGTGATGATCTTGTTACCGTTGAACCGTCCGCGTCTTAGCAGGTAAAACGCTATATATGGAGCCTTTTCGTTAAATTGTGTTATTTATTACGCTATATATAGAGGTCGTCAGGTTGTTAAAGACGACGTAGGAGCCCAAGAAAATGGGCGGATGGGTAACTATAGGGGATATTTTCGACAAAGAAAAGTTGCTCCGCGCCGGTTTTTGCATCGGGATCCGAGCGGCGCTCAGTACCATAATTGTTATACTGTTGTTGAAAGTTCATGCCGGGCAGAGCTGTCCGACTGTAGTCATTGTTGAGAAAAATAGGTTGTGTATCGTAGCATGACGGGACCATCATCATGCGGTCCCGTTCTTCAAGATCTCGATTGTCTCCTGTACGGTCCGTTCGGTTGGCAAATCCAAGCCGACTGTCCAACCATACGGAATGGCACGCCTCATGGCCCTTATGTCAGGATCACCAAACCTTCGGATTTGCTTCTTGCGCTGGGCTTGGTAGAATTCCTCACCGAACCCATCGGACCATTCCATCGGGAGGATGGTGAAATAGTTTTTCCGGATCACAGCCATTCCCTTGAGGTACAGCCACCCCTCGGCAGGCTCTATGCCTTTCTGGATCATACGCTGCACACATTCTGGATCATATTTCCTATCACCCAGATCGGAGACATGCAACTCGCCTGTAGTCTTCTCGGTCAGTTCGTCATAGTAGATTGCCCTGCTTCTGGAGAGCTTCTTCACCGATGTGGCCATGGGACCGTTTCCCAATTCGAAATCCGACAGATCAGGCACATAGCCTTGCTCGGGAAGATACCCTTCCCTCACGATATCTCGGGCCTGTTGTTCATCGATGGTATCGGTATCGATGTTGCGGATGCTGCCGGCTTTCGCCGGAACGATCGCCATCGATTCATCCAGGAAGAACACCAACACATCCTCATCACCGATGGTCTGGACCGATCCAAGGACCCGATACTTGAAATTGGCATTCCACCCCATGTTCTCATAGAGTGCGCCCGAGATACCCCTACAGGTGCAACGACGCATGCAGGGATTACCGTTCTGCTCGCCAATCCATCGGATGGTACAATCGGACTCCTTCCTGCTCTTTCTGACAACCAGCAGACGCTCGACCGGGTTGTAGGCAAGCTCCACAAATTGAGCCGCTTGTGTTCCGAATTCAAGTTGTTGGCTGCACATCCGATTGAAATAGAGACCCTTGCTATCAGCGGTGAAGCTGATCTTGTCGCGGACATTGAAGAAATGGGGACGAACCACCTCGCAGCCACTCAGGTCATAACCACCGAACTGCCGTTTGTCCACCTCATCATCTTGGCCTTCACGCATCGACTCAACCAGACTCCTGTAGCTTTCGACCACTTCCTCCTTACCCTCTTCCACCTGTGTGCCAGCATCTTCGGGGAATTGGTCATAATCATCGGAGTCGATCGCATAGGCATGCTGGAAATCTGGGGTCTGAACCTGGTCGGTATCATCGTCATGGTTTCTCGAAGCGAGGCGCTTTTCGAATGCATCGAGCTCAGCCTCGGATACTCCGTTCGCCCTGAGGGCGGCGCGATTGTAATCCTCAGCGGTGAATCCTCGCCAATTCGGTACAACGGTAACAAAGCCGCCCAGGGGACCGCGTTCATAGATACCCAGCTCGGGAAGGCCGAACTTCCAGCCTCCCCTGTTGGCTTCCAGTATCCTCTGCACCAGATGGAAATCCTCGCGGGCAACGATGGCCGGGTGCTGGTCCTTCGCATAATACTGGGGAAGATGGTTCTCATTCTTTTTGGGCTTGTGATCAAGATAGTTCGGTGTGTAGGTCTTTTGGGCGAGCACGTCTCCGCACCGGCGCTCATTGCGCAGGATATTGCTCACCGAATTGGCGGTCCACTTCACCACCCCTTCCTTGATGCGTCCGTCCTTGTACTTGTGGGTATGTGTCTTGCGCTCCAACATGACCAATACATCGGCGATGATGGAAGGATGGATGCCGGCGAGGAACATCATGAATATCAGCTGGACGGTCTGTGCTTCCTCCTCATTGATGGCGATCTCGTTGACCCCGACGCTGTCATAGCCAAGCAGATCAGGCTTGGTGAACTGTCCGGAGCCGAATCGCTGCTGGTACGAGGAATTCATGGCCTCGGACTTCTTGTGGCTCTCCTCCTGGGCGACCAGGGAAAGTACCTGCAACGTGAAGTCCACATTCTTGTCCAAGGTGAACATGTTCTCAGTTTCAAAAAGGATGCCGATGGGATGAGGAAGTGAGCGAAGCTCATAGATGATGTTCATGCAGTCCATGAGGTTCCTAGCCAGTCGGGAGAGGTTCTTCACCACGATGATGTCGAACTTGCCCGCCCTGGCATCCTCAAGCAGCGTCAGCAACCCCACGCGCTTTTCCATACTCGTAGCGGTGATACCCTCATCGGAATAGAGCCCGACCAGCTTCCAGTCGGGTTTTTTCCTGACAAACCTCAGGTAATAGTTTTTCTGCAACTCGAATGAAGAGGTCTGGGATATACCATCGGTCGATACCCGGCAATAGACCACCACCCGCTTGCGCATCTTGGGATTGAACGGATCCGATCCCTGCCGGGCCGGTATCACCTTGATCTTGCTCAG
>CALFMX010000033.1 GCA_937902565.1 uncultured Spirochaetales bacterium | reverse complement strand
GTGATCCGTTCACGGACTTTAGAATCCTCTGGTACTACGAAAAATCCCCGATCCAGATCTGTGTTGCAAAAGATGCCGGCATCAAGACCATATGGGATCTTGACGGCAAGAGCTTCAACCCCGGAGGAACAGGGACCGCAGCGTCGGTTGTGATCCATGCCGCATTCGATGCGCTCGGTATCAAGCCGAAATATTTTGAGGCTGGCCAAGCAGATGCCGCTGATGCCTATGCAAACCGGCAGATCGTCGGCACGGTGAAGACCGGACCATACCCAGACAGCTTCGTCATGCAGATCAACGCAAGCCGCCCCTGTGATGTCCTCGACATCTCCGCAGCCGATCTGGCACGGATCCTCGAGGCAATCCCGAGCGTCAAGACCGCCGTAGTGCCCTCTGGTGTTTATACCGGTGTCGACCATGATGCAAACACCCTCTCCACCTACCAGGGTATTCAGGTAGACATGTCCTTCTCCCAGGAGATGGGCTACCGGCTCTTCAAGGCCATGTGGGAAGATGGAAAGAGCATCTGGCAGTCAGCATATCCTGTCGGAGCTACCAACGACGTTCCGGAGATGACACTGCAGGCTGCATCCACCCCGCTGCATGCAGGGACGGTCCAGTACCTCAAAGAGCATGGCTATACAGTCCCGGCACACTTGATCCCACCCGAGTATAAAGAAAAGTAATCGACTGACAATTGAGTACACACCTTCGGGGAGCTCGAATACCGGCTCCCCGTTTCAAAGAGGAACACTATGCGAAAACTTAATCCAACTTGGACAATGGTCGTTCGGGTGCTATCATTCGGCCTCATAGCCTTCCAGCTATATACCACGGCAGTCGGACCATTTTCAGACATTACACAGAGAAGCATCCACCTGGCCTTCGTCCTTACGCTACTCTATATAATGAAGCCGGCACGAAAGAATATGGATGACAATCCATCGGGCCGAGTCCCGTGGTACGATGTATTGGCTGCACTCATATCAAGCGCCGCATGTATCTACCTTGCATTCCATGCAAATGAACTGCTCTATGATCCGCTCAAATGGCTCGGTCCCTTCGATATGTTTTTCGCCGTTTCCCTTGTCTTCCTGGTCCTGGAAGCAAGCCGTCGCAGCGTAGGATGGACCTTCCCCATCCTGGGTATAATCTTTCTCTTCTATGCATTCTTTGGAGAGATATTTCCTGGGATCTGGGGGCATCAGAACTTCTCGTTCAACCTCGTCTTCCAGACCTTCTACCACAACACCCGAGGTATCTGGGGAACCATGTTGGGTCTATCGGCCACCATGCTTGCCATGCTCGGTATCTTCGGTGCCATCCTGTCAGTAACCGGTGGCGCGGAGACCTTCATCAAGCTTGGACAGCGATTCACTGGAAAATATACCGGTGGGACTGCAAAAGTTGCAGTCTTGGCAAGCACCCTCTTCGGCATGATCTCCGGTTCGGCGATCGGCAACGTTGTTGCCACCGGAGTCTTTACGATCCCTGCGATGAAGAAGGCGGGGTGCCCCCCGGAGTGGGCGGCAACGGTTGAGTCTGTCGCATCGACTGGGGGCCAGATCATGCCTCCCATCATGGGCGCCGGGGCGTTCATCATGGCGCAGTTGATCGGAATCAGCTACATTGTCATTGCAAAAGCTGCCTTGGTCCCTGCACTGCTCTATTTAACCAGCTGTTTTGTTGCTGTGCACCTGGTCTCCGTCAAACTCAAGATTAAGGGATCCGACGAAAAACCACAGGTCAATCTCCTTGAATTGCTGGTGATCCTTGTACCGCTTGTGATCTTCATCGTCTTTCTTTCGATTGGATATACCGTCCTCATCGGTGCCTTCTACGCAACCATCGGGGCGCTGGTCATGTATACGCTCAAGTTCATCATCGAGACACGGAACATAAAGACAGTCACTAAGTCTGTTGGCAACGTCTGCTACACCACGGTAATGAATGGGACGACCAGCATCGTGGAGATGTGTGGAATTCTGGCAGGGTCGCAGATCACGGTATCGCTCATCAACTTGACCGGCTTCGGTGTCAAGCTCTCCGATGTCATCGTGACCCTTGGGCAGGGGAGCCCCCTGATGAGCCTCTTCTTCTCTATGATCGTCTGCATCATCCTCGGCATGGGGCTGCCCACCACGGCCGCCTACGTCCTAGGTGCTGCGGTACTCGCGCCGCCGTTGATCGCACTCGGCTTCCAGCCCTTGTTTGTGCACCTCTTCATCTTCTACTTTGCATGCTTGTCCGCAATCACGCCTCCGGTGTGTGTGGCCGTCTTCATGGCTTCCGGCCTTGCCAAAGCCAATTGGGTTAAAGTGGGCGGCCTCTCGTGCATGATCGCACTGCCGGCATTCGTCATCCCCTTCTCCTTCGTCTACGACCCGGCTCTTCTTCTCATCGGTTCGGCGGGGGCTGTCATCTTTGCGATCATCACAGCATTGATCGGTGTTGTGATGATCGGTATCAGCGTCAGTGGCTATCTCACACACCCTATGGGCATACCCAATCGAATCGTGTTCGTTGCAGGTGGTGTACTGTTGCTGTTCCCCAACGCCCTAGTTAGTTTCATTGGTGCCGCAATCAGTGCCGTGGCAGTCGTTTGGTCACTAGCAGGAGGGAAGAGATATAATGCCCATGTCCGCATTTCCTGAATCCGGGGTTTGGCTTAAGGGCAACTTCCACAGTCATACCACGCTCTCCGATGGATCGCTCTCTCCCGAGGAGCAAATCCGGCGATATACGGTGCAGGGGTATGACTTCCTTGCAATCACCGACCACAACGCCATGTACGATCGGCTTGAGTGGAACGAGGGGATTGTCATGCTTCCTGCCTGGGAGCGGGACATCTCCTACGTCGAAAAGGTCAAGTGTACCCACATCATCGGGCTCTTTGGCTCTTGGACGCCGTCAAATTCGGAATTCAAGCGTCCGAAGGGGGACAAGGAGATCATGGACGACCAGATGTTGATCGACGAGATGAGAGGTGATGGCAATGTGTTTATCTCCATCGCCCATCCGGCATGGTCGCGCATGGAACCGGAGGAGCTCCTTGCCCTTGAGCGCTATGATGCCATCGAGGTGTTCAATACCGGCGTCGAGTGTCTGTGTCATGAGGGACACGCCGAATACCTGTGGGACTATCTCCTGCGACGTGGCAAGCGGGTGCTCGGTGTGGCCTGCGACGACACGCACGGTCATACCGTCAAGGACGATCATTTCGGTGGCTGGGTCATGGTCAAGGCGCAGGCTTGCGACCGTCGCTCTATCGTTGAAGCGATGGTAGGGGGACACTTCTACTCATCCAGTGGCCCGACCATCCACGACTGGGGCATCGACGATGCAGGCAATGCCTATCTGACCACCTCACTCTGCAGGGAGGTCCACTACATCACCTATCCTGCACGGGGCAAGTCGTTTACGGGGTATCTGACCGAGACGAGATATGAGTTGAAGGGGGGTGAGGCATACATCCGTGCAGAGTGCGTGGATTTTGCCGGCAACCGAGCTTGGACAAACCCGATCTACCTGACGTAGCTCGGCAGCATCTGTTCCCCTGTGTGTGGGCTGTTCCAGAATAATCCTCTGGAGCAGCCCACGTTTGTGTACTCCCCACCCTGGGGGGGGAGAGGGGGGCGTTTGCTTGAGCCAGGGGTCAAAGCTGTGGTACAAACAGAGGTATGCAGGAGCATATCTATCGAATCGGGGATGTGGCACGCCTCTGCAACATCACCGTCCGTACTATACGGTACTATGAATCTCTCGGCTTGCTCAAAAGCGACTTCCGCTCATCAGGGGGGCAGCGCTACTACAGCGAAGCCGATGTCATCTACCTCAACAGGATCACCGAGCTCAAGGAGCTCGACTTCACCCTCGCTGAGATCGGGGCCATCATCCACATGGGAAAGGATGACCAGGGCGGTGAGAAGCGGAGGGCCGAGCTGCTTCGCCAGTATCGGGTCAAGCTCAGCGAGGCGCTCAGGAGGCAAGCCCACCTTGAGAAGCGCATCGATGACCTGAGCTGGCATATCGATCAACTGGAGAGTACCGCGGAGTTCCAGGAGTGCCCCGGCCTGGCGTGCAAGGAGTGCACCTTCAAGGCGCGCTGCCGCTTCGCTCTGGTGTAGGGGTGGACTGTCCTACTCTTGCATCCTCAGGAATTCAGCAAAGTAGCCATTGATCTCCCGGGCGATTGCCCTGCTCGTCTCCTCCGGGCTCCTATTCTCCTCCAGCATCTTGAGGATCCCGCTCTGGAACGTGTAGTAGATCTGGTAGGCACTGGGCACCCAGATGCCCTGCAGGCGCGGGTTGCTCTCCAGAAGTTGGCGGATGGCCACTGCCGAGCGGGGATTCTCTCTGATGTGTTCCTTGAAACCCTCCATCTCGTAGGTATCGCGGTGGATGGGGAAGTAGCCGGTCTCGATGTGCCAGTAGAGCTGGGACTCGGGGGAGGCAAGGAACTTGACGAACTGCCACGCCTCTTTTGCATGACCGCTCTTGTTATCCAGTGCCCAGAGAGCCCCGCCTCCGACATTCACGCCGCCAGTGGCCGCTTCATCGACCATCGGGAAGGGGGCGACTGCCAGCTCAAAGCGGTCGCCGACCATCTGCTCGATGGTGGTGAGGTTGCTCGTCGAGGCGACGATCATGGCAACCCGGCCGCTGGCAAAGGCGCCATTGAGGTCACTGGTGAGGTTCTCCAGCGAGCCGGTCGCGTAGAGGGCCTTCCACTTTGCAAGGAAGTTCACCATCGTGCCGTTCTCGTCGAAGAGGACCCTCGTGGGGATGCCGGTGTGGCCGTTCTCCTCATCGGTGATGAAGGAGAGGCCGTTCTGCTGGCCGAGCCAGCACATCAACTCGTAGGTGGTGGGCACGTTGGCAAAGCCGTAACGGGTCACCCGGCCCTTTGCATCGGTCTGCTTGAGTTTCAAGGCCGCCTCGGCCAGCTCATCGAGCGTTCGCGGAGGGGCGGTGATGCCCGCCTCGTCGAAGGCACTCTTGTTGTAGTAGAGGAGGATTGTGGAGCTGTTGAAGGGCATCGCGATCATCGTCTCCTTGTAGGTGACCGACAGACGGGCCGCTTCCAGGATCTGGGAGAGGTCGTAGCCATCCTCCCGGGCCAGGCGCTCCATGGCGATGAGGCGCCTGTCGTCCCGGATATCGAGGACCGCCGCCCCGTCGAGCTGGACGAGGTCGGGCAGGTCGGTTGTGGTCTGTGACTGCATGATCGCTTTGGTCTTGGTCAGCACGTCATTAGCCTTGCCCTGGTAGACCCCCTGGACAACGATGCCCTCCTCCTTGCCGATGGTGGTGTTGAAACGGTTGATGAGGGTTTCGGTCGCCTTGCCGGCGATGCCGCTGTTGGGGTGCCACCAGGTGATGGTCACCACATCCAAGGGGTGGTTCTCCCTCTCAGGGAGGGCGAAGAGCTGTGATAGTGCCACAAGGCAGACGGTCAGCAACAAGAGTGGTCGTTTCATGGTTATCTCCCGGAAAAGCGTGAGGACACGCTCTCCTGTATTGGTTTGTGCAGAGCGATGAAGATGATGAGGATCGGGGTCATCAACACGGTTATGGCGGCAAACTGTGGGCCATAGTCGAGATTCTCGGAGAAGCCGAGCATCGTCAGGCCCACCTGGACGGTCCTCATCGACTCGCGGTTGGTCACCAGAAGCGGCCAGAGGTAGTCGTTGAAGATCGTGGAGAAGGAGTGGATGGCCAGTGTGATGATGACCGCCTGGCTGATGGGGATGAGGAGGGTGGTGAGGAAGCGGCTGTCGCTGCACCCCTCGAGGACGGCGGCCTCCCGGTATTCACGGCTCACCGTCTTGAAGTACTGGCGTAGCATGAAGAGGTGGGTGGGGGCGAGCAGTGTGGTGCTGATGATCCCCAGGTAGGTGTCGGTGAGGCGCAGGGCGCGTATGGTGGTGTAGTTCTCCAGGATCAGGGCGTCGGTTGGCAGGAGCATCGTTGCCACGATGATGATGAAGAGGAGGTTCTTCCCCCTGAAGGTGAAGAAGGTGAAGGCGTAGGCGCCGATGATCGAGATGGTCATCCTCACGGCGGTTCCCACCAGGGCGCTGAAGAGGGAGTTGGAGAGAAAGAGGGCGAGATTCGATTCACTGAAGGCGCGGGTGTAGTTGCTGATGGTGGGGAGGGTCGGCAACAGCCGGGCGGGGATGGCGGTAAAATCGGTGTATTGGAAGAAGGATGCACTGATGGTGTAGAAGATGGGGAAGACCACGACGAGGGAGAAGAGGGTGGCTACGATGGCTGTGATGCGTTTCACTGGTAGTAGACCCTCCGTCGTTCGAGGTGGAGCAGGAGCAGCAGGATTGCGAAGGTCAGGGCGAAGACGATAGTTGCGATGGTCGAGCCCATGGCGTAGTTGCCGCTCCTGAACCCCTCGAGGTACATCTGGTAGACCAGGGTCTGCGTCGAGCGGTACGGCCCGCCCTCGGTGAGGATCATCACCGGGGCGGAGATGAGCATCGCATCCTTGATATTGGTCACCACGACAAAGAGCAGCGTCGAGCTGATCATGGGGGCTTGGAGGTAGCGGAAGGTCTGCGACCAACTGGCCCCCTCGATGGTGGCGACCTCGACCAGGTCGGAGGGGACGTTGCGCAGGGCGGAGATGAGCAGCAGGAAGTTCAGTCCGATGTCGAGGCCGACGCCGGCGAAGACGAGGAGGCCCATGGCGGCATGGCGGTTGTTGAACCACTGGATATCGAGGCCGAGCAGCTGATTGATGATGCCGATGGAGGGGTTGAACATCATCTTGACGATCATCATCGTGCTCGAGAGGCCGACTGCCATCGGCAGGAAGAAGAAGATCTGGTTGAGGGTGGCAAGCTTGCCCGGACGGTTGGAGAGGAGGGCAGCGCTGAGGCAGATGACGATGTTGGTCGGGACGAAGAAGAGGGTGAAGCGCAGGGTATTGGAGAGGCTCGCCTGGAAGGAGGGGTTGGCAAAGAGGCGGATGTAGTTGTCAAAGCCGATGAAGTTGATGCGCTTGCCGGCGAGCGAGATGGTATGGAAGCTGTTGACCAGGGTCAGGAAGAAGGGGCGATAGCTGAAGAGCACAGCGAGAAAGAGGGCTGGTGCGATGAGGAGATAGGGTTTGATTCGGTTCGGGTATCTCAGCTTCATATAGGTAAATCCACTGCATATCGTACTTCTTTTGCTCTCTGGGGGGCAAGGCGACAATGGGTGATAAAACCATCATTGTCAACAAAATACCTGACGTAGCGACGCCCACGTCACCTTTTTGTCCGCTCGGGTGTTCTATTTTGTCTCCGTAGAGCGTGTCCATCGTCGAGCGTGCCTTGCCGAGGGTGGACGAGGTCCTGCCCACCACCGTGTGCGGTGTTCAGGCATGTGGGTAAACGGTATGATTTATCTCTTCCCAAACAGCGGTGTAGCATGTAAAGATGTATCCATGAAACTACTGCCCCGTGACCGTAGGGAGCGCTGTGCGCTCTTCTCCGCCCATTTTGATTACCTGTCGCAGCGTCTTGTCAAATCGTACATCGACGATAAGAAGGCGGTGGGCTCGGTGGAATCGTTGTCCGCCTACTTGAAGAGCAAGCCCGACGTCGATGATGAGCATGTCAGCAACATCCTATACCAGCACATGTTGAGTATGGCCCTCTCCGATAGCAAGCGTGTGTCGACCTTCATGAAGGAGTATGCAGAGCTCCTCTCTGATGAGGAGATGGCAATCCTCTCAGCGTGGAGGGATCGTCCCGCCTTCTTCCTCCTCTTCACCATCGTCGAGCAGCGGGAGAGCGATCTCTTTGTCGTCGAAGAGCTCTTTGGCACAGAGCGCTACCTGGTGCAATCACAGGGGCTCGGGTTTATGCAGAAGAAGGAGGAGACGCGCAAGAAGCACTACCTGACGCTGATGTACGACAATGGCCTCTGCCTTGAGACAGCCAACCTCCTCCACTACGCCTCCGCCACGAAGGAGGAGCTGCGTTTCTTCTTCAACGCCCTCGATGCCAAGCGATTCGCCCAGGAGGGGGTCGATGGTGTGCTCAAGGCCCATCCTGAGGGCCTCTCCCTCTATCGCAGGTTGGCCAATGACTACCTCTTCGACATCAATGGAACGGAGCTGAAGGTACACTTTGCGGAAGTCGGCGCTCTTGACTATCACTTTGATGAGGAGAGCTGGGATGTGGAGAAGAAGGGGCGGATGCGCGCCTATACCCTCGTCGAGCCTGATGATCAGATGGATCGGCTCATCGGCGAAGAGCTGATGGACCACTGTTGCGCGCGTCAGTCGATCAAGGTTTTCTCCCTCAAGGAGCGCACGCTCCTCGTGACGCTCGATGAGCGCTCCTTTGCAGTCGGCAAGACCATTTTCGGCCTCGGGGCCGAGATTGCAGCCACTGCCATCGGCTTGGTGGTGCTTTTCGTCGTCGAACGGGAGCGCCTGATGACCCCCTGGTTTCCATTCATCCTCTTTGATGAGCAGGATGAGGTGTACGATGAGGACGAAGAGATGGCGGCGTTGAATGCGATGATGGCGCACTACATCGAAGTCACCAATAGGGGGGCTCTGTTTGACGTGGAGAGGGAGGCGGCACGCTTCGGTGTTGCCGTCTCGGCTGCACATGAGCGGATCGCTCGCTTCAAGGAGATGCTACAGCGGCAGTTCTGGAGTGTTCCTGAGCACGAGCGGAGGTATGAAATCGCCGACTGTCCAATGCCGCCTCCGATCTTACGTCAGGATTTTTCTGACTCACTGTCGGTGAGTGAACGATTCGTCCTCGATTGGGAGAATATAGAGGAGATGGAGATGCTCGCCGATGGTGGCGAGGGACGATATGAGCGGATCATCGACGTTGAAGATCTGGTCATGGCCCTCGAGGAGGGGTTTGTCGATATCTTCGAGGACGATGAGGTGGGGCACTTCTCCCTCAATATGTTGCTGTTGATCACCCTCTCCTCCAACAAGCCGAGGCTGGTCAGGAGCCTTGCCCTGGAGATCTACAAGATCTACCCCAGGTTGAACAAACTTTTTGACTTTGACCGCTATGTGGAGCTTTTCAGCCAGGCGGTTATCAGCCACCTCGTGCTCATGCGCCTCTACTCGGTGGACTCACGTCCGAGAGGGGAGGTGCGGACGAGAGGGCTCTATACAATACAGACGACAGCACCCCTTCGGGTGTTGATCAAGCCAACAAGCGTGGACATCGGGTGATTGATGACGCAAAAGGATGATGAGATGGTACTGCCTGACGATGTTTTTAAGCGCTGTGCACTGGTAAGCAAGCGATGGACTGATCTAGTAAAGAGTTTAGAGGCAAAGCTTTATGACCGCTCTGTGATCGAGAGGGAACGCAGGGAGTTGGTTGAATTGCTCGAAGAGAAGAGCCCCGGTCCGGAGGGGTACCATGACCACATGGGAGAGCAGTATCTTCTCAGCCAATACCTCAGTGACGAGGCCCTGCTCCACTATGCAGCACTGGATGAGCGCAGTGATGAGGTGATCCGGGCAATTCTCTTGGAGTGGGAGAAGCGGCCCGCCTTCTTCTGTGCCTTCACGATCGTGGCCAAGCTCGATACCGACTACTATGAGATCGAGTCGATTGAGAGCGGGGAGCGTCTGCGCCTCTTCTCACGGGGCCTGCACCAACTACAGGAGAAGCGGGAGAGCCGGGGGGCGACCTATATCACCCTCCTGGTGGACAATGGGCTCTGCATGCAGAGTGCAGGCATCATCCACTACAACCGCCTCACCGTCGACGACCTTCGGTTCATCGGCCATGTAATCGATGACCATCTCTACTCTGATGAGGGCATCGATGGCGTGTTGCGCCTCTATCCTGAGATCTTTGCCATCTTGGACCGCCTCTCCAACATCCCCAACATACCCTCCTTCTCCGAAATCCAGCTGATCGGGTGTCTCTCACACATCGATTCGATCGACTATGAGTTTGAAGAGCCGTTTTGGAGACGCATCGAGACGGACGGGGCGGTACAGTACCTTTTTGAGGAGGCCAGCGACGAGATGGTGGCGCGCTTTGGTCCCCAACCCTTCTTCGATACCCCGGGCCCGTTCAATATCCGCC
>CALFMX010000032.1 GCA_937902565.1 uncultured Spirochaetales bacterium | reverse complement strand
AAGCGCGAGATCGAGGACGACGCCGCGCTGGCGGCCCGCATCCGGGCCAAGTACACGCTGAAGAACACCAACGGCTACCGGCTCGACGCCTTCCTCGACGGAGCGACACCGGTGGAGATCCTGCGGGGGCTGATGGTCGGCTCGGAGGGGACCTTCGGCTTCCTCTCGGAGGTCGTCATCGACACCCTGCCGCTGGAGGTGAATGAGCGTACCGGACGGATCCACCCCTCCTTCCTGCAGACGGGGACGGAGACCGGCCGCCTCTCCTGCCGGGAGCCGAACCTCCAGAACATCCCTGTCCGTACCGAGGAGGGGAGGAGGATCCGCTCCGCCTTCACCGCCAAGAAGGGGTGCTGCCTCCTCTCGGCCGACTACTCACAGATCGAGTTGGTCGTGCTCGCCCACACCGCCGATGACCCCGACCTCAAGCAAGCCTTCATCGACGGGGTCGACGTCCACCGCGCCACCGCCAGCCGGATCTTCTCCGTCCCGCTCGAGGAGGTGGACAGCGACCAACGCCGTGTTGCCAAGACCATCAACTTCGGGGTGATGTATGGGATGGGGGCCCACTCCCTCTCCCAGGATCTGAAGATCAGCTTCTCCGAGGCGCGTGCCTTCATCGCCCAGTACTTCGAGCGCTATAGGGCAGTGGAGGCGTTCATCAAGAGGACCCATGCCCTCGCCCAGGAGCAGGGGTATGTCGAGACCCTGCTCGGCCATGTGCGGACGATCAGCGAGATCACCAGCCGGAGCCCCGTGGAGCGGGCCAAGGCAGAGCGGATCGCCGTGAACACCATCATCCAAGGGACGGCCGCCGATATCATGAAGCTTGCGATGCTGCGGGCGGACCGGATGATCGGGGAGGAGGGGCTCTCGTCGCGCCTGCTGTTGCAGATCCATGACGAGCTGATCTTCGAGGTCCCCATGGCAGAGCGCGAACGGATGGAGGCCCTGGTCAGGGAGGCGATGGAGGGCGCGGTGACGCTCTCGGTCCCCCTGCGGACCTCGATCGTGGTTGGCACCAACTGGGGGGAGCTCTCCTGATGACTGTCATAGGATTGACCGGCAAGGTGTGCGCCGGAAAGAACCAGTACGCCGATCTCTTGGAGCGCTCCGGCGCAGAGGTGATCGATGTCGACCGTCTCGGCCATCGGGTGCTCGAAGAGCAGAGGGAGGCGGTCGTTGCTCGCTTCGGCCCCTCAGTTGCCGTTGATGGGGCGGTCGACCGCGGTGCGTTGGCCCGGATTGTCTTCTCTGATGGAGCCGCCCTCGCGGCGTTGGAGGGTATCGTGCACCCGGCGATGGTCGAGGCGTGCAGAAAGATCATCGCAGAGAGCACCAAGGCCGTGGTGGTGATCAATGCGGCCCTGCTCCATCGGATGGGACTAGCCGGCCTCTGTGACCGGGTTATCTTCGTGAAAGCCCCTCTTTTGGTGCGCTATCGACGATGCAAAGCACGCCAAGGACTCTCTTGGAAGGCGTTTTGGGCGCGCAACAGAGCGCAAAAGGATATCAGGGTTGACCTCATCAAACCGGTGACTGAGGTCAATGTATTCCACAATAGGCGTTCCCGTACGATAATTTATCGACAAGTGGCAAGCTATTGTGATACGATAGGACTAGATATTTCAGCGGAACGTTGAAATTTTGTTACAAGAGGGTTTGAAATGAAGAAATCGGTACGGATCAATTTGCTGGTCATCACCATCGTTGTGACACTCGTTGTCTTCGCTGGGCTCTGGTATCTACGCCCAGGGGTGTCGGACGTTATTCTCCAGCAGGCTCGAGTTCGTCAGAGCCAGCCTTTGATGGAAATCACCGAACCTTTGAGGAAACCGAAAGCCGAGGACCTCATCGATACCACCGAGCTCAGCAAGAATCTGAAGCGTGAGATCGTGCCCTCTATAACCGAGGCAGTCAAGGCTGAGCTACTCGCCGACCCGACGTTTGTCAGGTCGGAGGTGGAGCGCATCGCCGTCTCCTCCCTGAAGTCAGAGCTCGAGCCGGCGATCAAGAGTGCGCTGCTCTCCGATGCCGGCTTTGCCGCATCGGTCTCCAAGCAGGTCAATGTGGAGCCGCTGCAGAGCCGGATCCAGCCGGCGATCAAGAGTGGGGTGGCGTCTGATCTCAGCAGTGACAGTGGTTTTATCAAGGCGGTCTCGAGCCAGGTTGAAACCGCCTCGGCGATGCGTGCACAGGAGAGTGCCATCGCTGCAGTCAAGCGGACAAATGACCAGATGATCTCGTCCCTGAGAGCGGAGGTCAACGCCCAGATCGCAGCTATTCCTGCTACTACGATCATCAGTGCCGGTGATCTGGAGGGTGTTGATGTGAATCGCGTCGTCGCCCTGGCGGTCGACCAGCAAATCCCCACCATCGTAGAGGCTGTGGTAGGGCGGATCGAAGCCAATCGTGACCTCTACCTCGAGGCGTTCCGTGCAGCCTTCGGCTCGGTGGTCCGTGAGGACGAGGTGGTGGATCTCTATATCGCCTACCGCAATGACCTTGTCCAGGATTTGGTGCCAGTCATCCTTGACGATATCGAGGCTCAGCTGAAAGGGGAAGTTCCCCCGAGTAGGAAAGTCGTCGAAGAGAGCGTCCCGCCGATGGCAGTAGTCGAGGTGGAGGCGGTGCCCACCGTACCCGTTGTTGCCACGCCTCCGGTTCCCTCTGCCCCCTCTGCCCAGGTCAAGCAAACTCCTGTAGCACCCAAGGAAGCCGCTGTAGCACCCGAGGAAACCGCTGTAGCACTCGAGGAAGCCGCTGTAGCACTCGAGGAAACCGCTGTCGTCGCAGCCCCTGCGGTGCCGGAGGTCCCCTCTGTTGAGAAGATCACTACCCAGACCATGGGGGAGGCGGAGTATGAGGCTGAACGCCAGAGGCTCCGCACCGAGGCTATCAACGAGGTATTGCGGCTTATCGGCGAGTAGGCGGATCGAGGTACCGCCTCGTCTCCCCATCACAGGTTTTGAACTCCCAGACCCCCTCCTCAACTTCTGAGGAGAGGTACTGGTTTATCAGCGGGACCTTGCCCCCTCCCTGGGGGAGGTCCACTGCGTAGGTGGGCATCGCCAGGCCACTGAGGCGCTGGCGCAGGGCTGCCTCCAGCTCCAACCCCCTCTTGATGGGGACACGCAGGTGTGCCGTCCCCTCCACCAGGTCACCCTGGAAGAGGTAGTAGGGCTTGATGCGGTTGAAGACGAGACTATTGCACAGGTTCACCAGCGTCTCCACATCATCATTGACCCCTTTCAGCAGTACGGTCTGGTTCATGGCGGGGATGCCTCCATCCACGAAGCGGGCCACCGCCTCCACTGCCTCTCCGGTGAGCTCCCGGCTGTGGTTGAACTGGGTCATCAGGTAGAAGGGGGCGGTGTCAAAGCGCCTGATCATCGCCACCAACGCTGCGGTTATCCTTTTGGGGTCGGCTGCAGGGATGCGGGTGCAGATGCGGATGACCAGGTCCGGCCTCTTCTCTCTGAAGGCCCTGATCATCGCCTCGAGGCGATGGTCGGAGATGGTCAGCACATCGCCGCCGGTGAAGAGGAGTTCGGTGATCTCACGGTGCTCGGCCACATACTGTGCGGCTCGCTCGATCTGCTGGCTGGAAGCCGGCCCCTGGTCGGAGGCGGTGAAGCGGCGTCGGAAGCAGTGGCGGCAGTGGATGGCACAGACGTCGGTGGTCAGGAAGGCGGCACGGCTGGGGTAGCGGTGGATGAGCCGTTCGGTCTTGGTGTAATCCACCTCTGCCTGCGGGTCGAGGCCCACCCCCTGCTCACTCGTGTGTTCATCTACTTGGGGCACGACCTGGACCCTGAGGGGGTCGGCGGGGTCGTCGGGGTCGATGAGGGACATGAAGTGTTCCGGGATTTTGAGGGCAAGGGTTGTCGTATCTTGATAGTCAAAGGCCTCCTCACTGGCAGTAAGGGTGAGGTGGGCCTTCAGTTTTTCTTTGGTGTCGATCATACCCTTGGTGTACTCTAAAGGGGGATTTTGGTCCAGTCCTTGCTGATTTGCTACCCCGCATTGGCTCTTTCTATGATACACTGGCGATAACTGTACACTCAAGGAGTCGCGCAATGGCCACACAAAAGAAACGGGGATTGAAGGGGTACTACCTCACTACGTTTTTCATCGGTCTTGGATTCTTCACCATGGGTCTGATGGACCCGCTCTATGACACGTATCTGCCGATCTTTCTCGCTCGCTTCATCGAATCGAAGGCGCTCATCGGGGCGATCATGACCTTTGACAACCTCTTGGCCATTCTGCTTATCCCGATCTTCAGTGCCATCAGTGACCGGACCCATACCCGCATCGGGCGGCGGATGCCCTTCATCATCGTCTGCCTTCCGGTGAGTGCGGTTGCCTTCGGCCTCATCCCCTATGCAGCGCTGGTCAGCCTCTGGCTGTTGATCGCTCTGGTCTTCGTCCTCAACCTCTTCAAGCAGGCAGTGCGCGGACCGGTCGTCGCCTTGATGCCCGACATGATCCCCGGCGACCTGCGCAGTGAAGCCAACGGCGTCATCAATACGATGGGTGGTATCGCCACCATCGTCGGAACCGTCGGTCTTGCCCGCCTGATGGACATCCCCGTCAACGTGCCGGGCTTCGGTCCCACCAAAGAGATCCTCGCGTTCCCCCTCTCCAGTGTGCTGGTCATCATCGCCGTCATCCTGCTCTTCACCTTCATCAAGGAGGAGAAGGCAGTAGGCCACGAGGAGAGTGAGAAGAACGAACCGATCCTCCACTCACTGAAGGTGATCTTCGCCGAGGAGGACAAGAGTGCCCTCTTCATCCTCCTGGCCCTGCTCTTCTGGTTCATCGGCTACCAGGGGATCCTCCCCTTCGTCGGCCTCTACTCCAAGGACATCCTCAAGACGAGCAGCGGCACGGCGAGCCTTGCCGCCGGAATGGTCGGTATCGCCTATGCCATCTTTGCCATCCCCAGTGGCATCGTCGCCCACCGCATCGGACGGAAGAAGACGATTCGCATCTCCCTGTCGGTCCTGGTGGTCCTGCTTGCAGGAATCTTCTTCCACGACCCGCTGACTGCATCGATGAGTGCGGCCCTGCGCCAGTATACGTTCTGGGCCCTGCTCTTCTGCTTCGGTATCTTCTGGGTATCGGTTGTGACCAACTCCTTCCCGATGCTCTGGCAGATGTCCACCTACCAGACGGTGGGTATCTATACCGGCCTCTACTACTTCTCCAGCCAGCTCGCCTCGATTATCAGCCCCCCGATCACCGGAGCGTTCATCGACTTCTTCGGCTTCAGGGCGATCTTCCTCTACGGCTCGGTGGCGATGCTCATCGCCTTCTTCCTAATCGGCAGGGTGAAGCCGGGTAGGGGAGAGCCTGAGGATGCGAAGGCAGAGGCTTAAACAGAGAAATTGAATACACGTCGCTGACAAACAACAAGGTGCCTGTCATATTGCAATATAACAAGCACCTTGTTGGTTTTATTGTCTTAATGGTGTATCAGAATCGCTTATCAAGCAAAGTGGTAACGAATGCGTAGGTGTCTGCAATTTCCCTCTTCCAGGGCTTTTCTGGCGACTCCCAAAACTCGGTGACGAATCTTCTCACGCCAATCTGCCACGCCGTAGCGATTGCAGTCTCAAAATCCACATGGCCTTCTCCCAATGAGAGGTTCCGGTAGATGCCGGGCTTTGAATCCTTGAGGTGGAGTGCCACTATGTGACCGGCCCCACTCTGAAGATCCTCCAAGACATCAAATGACTCCTGCAATGATGCGTTCGTGGTGTTTCCGATATCAGGATAAACCTGCAAGAAAGGGGAGTTTTGCTTGTTCACATGATACATAGCCTTGGACACCGAATTCATGAATGGAGTCTCCATGGTCTCGAAGGCGAGGGTGACTCCCTTCCTTGCTGCCATCTGCACGCAGGTTGAAAGCCGTTGTTCAAAGTTGCTTCGCGTTGCTTCGCTGGATACACCATAGTAGGTGTCATAGCCTGCCAGCATGATGATCCTGATGCCAAAGTCAGTGGAGAAGTCTATTGCCTTCTCCATGATTGATAGACTTTTCTCTGCGGTTGCTCTATCTTCGGAACCGAGGGGATACTTGCGATGTCCACTTAGGCAGCTTGATCCCAATGGACTGGTCTGATCAATGGCTCTGCGCAACTCCTGTTTCTCCGATTCACCCATGTCAAGGCGCCCAAGCTTCTTGTCAGTCTCATCAATGCTGATTTCTAAAAAGTCGAAGCCAAAGGCCCTTGCCTGGGACAGCTTTTCTTCTAGCGAGAGTGATTCGGGCAGGGCCTTCTCATAGAGACCGATTGTATATGGTCTGCTCATGGTGTCCCCTCTATTTCATAGAAGCCTATTTGGTCGATTTCCCGGTTGGCGGATACGAGATAGTGAGTGTCTCCAATCCGATACCCGAAGAGATTTGTCGATCCGACGTCCTTGAGCATCATCTCGAACTGATACGTGCTACCGTTCCAGCTGATTGCGTACAGGTCTCTGCTCGGGCCTTTGCGGTGCCCTAGGAAAGCCGTTGGTGTCCCGGCGATTGACTCCGTCCAGAGTGCATGTGCAAAGGGGAGCGGCTCTGGATGGCGGTAGACCTCTTGGTATTGGCCATTGGTCATCTTATAGATGGAGACCTCATCCCCATGGAAGGGCGAGATGACCAGCATCTCCTCTTCACCATCGCCATCAAAGTCAACGAAGAGGATGTCACTGGTCGGGGTATCAAGCAGTTGTTCATGGGACCAACTGGTCTCTGACCCGGAGGGAGGGTAGATTGCAAACACCCCTTCATCGGCAGAGACCACAGCATATTCGCCTCGATGATCCGATCGCTTGCAAAAGCCATGGTTTCTTGTCAATCCACCGAGATATTCGGTAAGAATTGGCGGGGTTTTGAATCCTGTATCCATCCTCCCTACCCAAATCTTCCCCGGAGAACTCCAATCATCTTTAAATGCATGGTCACTCTTGATGGTTGCCCCGATGAAGTAATTGGCAGTAGGTGTTCTCAGGATATCAAATCGATGGATGAAGGGGAGTTCAAGATACAGATCAATCTTCCAGGAACCTTTGGCCCGTCGTTCGACACGGACAACTTTAGCTTCCTTTGAATCGTTGGGTGAGTACATCAGCTGCGAAGCCAGGAAGGCCCCGCTCTGGTCGGGCAGGGGGACTATGGACATAGTCCCCCCCGGCTCCTCCCAGATGGTGTCGACCAATAGTCCTGATTGATCGAACAAAAGGCACTTGTTGATCTTCTCTGCGGCAACAACAATATGGGGTTTCCCATCAAGTGTAATCGAGTTGATCGCATAACACTTCTCAAGGTGATGGGTTGCTATCTCTCTCAGGACCATTGATTCCTCCTCGATGATGTATGTTACAGGATTGACCTGAACGGTGTGTTGGGCTCATCGACAAAACAATCATGGAAACCACGGTCATGGTGATACTCAGTCTTGTCCTTGTCCGTGGGGTAGACGTACTTGCCTCCCACCTCCCACAAGAATGGATGGAACTGGTAGTCAAGGCGATCCTTACGCATGTTGTAGAGGACCTTGATCTCATTGAGATCTGCCATGAAGTTGCTCCACACATCGTGGTGGATCGGGACAACGACCTTGCAACGCAGTGCCTCGGCCATTCTGAGAATGTCAATGCTGGTCATCTTGTCTGCAATACCCACCGGGTTCTCCCCATAGGAGCCAAAGGCGACGTCGATGTCGTAATCCTTGCCGTGCTTTGCATAGTAGATCGAGTAGTGGCTGTCACCACTGTGATAGATGTTGCCACCCGGGGTCTTGATGAGGTAGTTGACCGACTTCTCATCCATGTCATTGGGGACCGTGTTGCGGATATCCTGGTAGCCATCGGTGGTCACCAGACAGGTCCGATCAAAAGAGTCCAGGGCCACAATCTCGATATCCTTGATCTTGACCGTGTCTCCTGGCTTTACTTCGATAAGGCGGTCGGCGGGGACTCCCCACTCTCTCCAGATTTCAATGGATTTCTTCGGTCCGATGAAGGGCACCGGCTCGGCAATGTTCTTCAGGACAGCTGCGGCGTAGTTGATGTCCATGTGGTCTTGGTGGTAGTGGGTCGCAAGGACAGCATCCACCTTCTTGACCGCAAATGGGTCGATGACTGAAACCGAAGACCTGAGGTTGGGCTGCAGCGCTCGGCATCCACACATATTGGCCATCTGATGGCCCTTCTTCATGAGCTTATCCTTCTTGGTGCGTTTGCCACTGCCACACCAGAGGTCGATGCTGATATTGGATTCGGGGGTCTTGATCCACAGTCCGGTGCAACCCAGCCACCACATTGCAACGGTGTTTGGCTGTACGACCTCTTCTTCGATCTCTTCATTGAGCCACGTGCCCCACTCGGGGAAGGTTTTTAAAATCCATGATTCACGGGTGATTGTATTGATGTCTGACATCCTGATAGCCTCCATTAATGGTATTATTATATTGAACCAGCTAACTGGTTCAGTTCATCCTTGATTTGGCGATACAAGTCTCCATCGAGCTTGTCTGGTATATATCTGGTCTTGTTGAGTTGGCTGGCCATCACACCAAAGGCCTCTGCTTCTGATGGGTATAGACCTAACTGGGTTGCTGTTGATATCTATAATCAGTTGGCTATTGCATCTCAGCTATTGAAAATTGTTAAAGTCCAAGATTCCCGCATCTGGTATACCAGTAACATTAGTATTTTGAGCCGGCATTTCCGATACTATTTTGATTTAAAAATATTTACTAATATTATGTATTATTCAAAACCAGTTTAGGTCAAACATATCTAACTATTGCTTCACATCCTCCATCCAATTGATTAATATATGTTCGATTTGAATGATATGATGTAATTATGTAGGTTGTCAACATAAAAATTCACTAAAGAGAACTATATATGTTTATATGACCATATAATAGATGATTGAGCTTAGATTAAGAAAGAAAAGAAACATAGGCTCTATTGTTTACGGGTTATTTTGGTGATTGATCATCTACAAGGATGATCTTCACACCACGGGTTTGCAGCCTTTCCAATTCGTCCTTATCTGCAGATGAGTCCGTGACAATAATGTCAACTCGATCAATAGTTGCCGTGTTAAATCCAAAGGTTTTGCCCACTTTTGAACCGTCTGCAACAACAACCACCAGACCATTGGTCCGGTTGATGAATTCCTCGTTAACTAATGTTTCTTGGAAGTAAGCGGTAGTTATCCCTTCTTGCATGGTTATTCCATTTACTCCAAGTATACAGACATTGGCAATCATTTTATCAAGGAAGCAGGTCGCTAATGGACCAGAGTAAGACTTTGTGACGGGATTATATTCTCCACCAGAACAAAAAAGCTTGGCCTTGCTTTGATTGAAGAAGGTAAACGCAGCAACATGATTTGTGACAATTGTTATCTCTTTATTGGTGAGTAATTTAATTACTTCCATTGTTGTGGTTCCACCATTAATAAAGACCGTATCATTATCCTTGATATAAGATATGACAGCTTGGGCAATCTTTTTTTTCGTAGCTAGGTTCTGTGTATGCTTGTCATCATAGTTAACAATTCCTTGGTTAGCATTCTCAACTCTCTGTGCTCCTCCGTGGTAGCGCTTTACCAGACCTTTACTTTCAAGGTAGGTGTAGTCCCGACGGATTGTTAACTCTGAGACTCCCAGCCTCTGACTGAGATCCGTGACTCCAAGATTGGTTTCATTTTCGAAGTAATCAAGGATTCTTTGTTGTCTCTTTCTGACAGTGGCTAAACTTTGTTTCATATAGCAACATTCTCCTGAGCATTGGACGGCGTTTGATTTAAATGAACATATAATAACATATCATGAACGTATTTGCATAGCAAGTACTGTGAAAGTTCAATATAAAAGAAAAACGTTGACAGTATATGAATTGTATTTCATCATACAATCACAAACCGTACGTAAGATGTGTTTGATATGGTTACACAAAAGGGAAATTAATGGATTGCTGCTGTGCTGGGTGATAGTCAATGTTATTTAAACAAAGTTTATGAGTGTTTGTCCTTAACCATTTAATTGCCCGCATAAGGGTTGGTTATACAAATTGGTTTAATGTGTGTTTAAAAACCACATGAGTAATAGTAGAAGGAGAGTGTCAATTATGAAAAAGAGGGCTTTGTTAATCGTGCTTGCTATGCTTCTTGTCGTGAGCATGTCGGTGTGGGCCACTGGTTCCAAAGAAGTTATTGATGATGGAGATGGACCCTCCGGGAAGCTAGTGTTGTATTCGCCTGCAAATGATGAAGAATACTACATGATTGTCGATGCTTTCGAGGCGAAATATCCAAAGATTCAAATTGAGACAGTGCAAGGTGGTTCGGGTGAGCTCAAAGCGAGGCTATCCTCAGAGAAGGCGAATCCCCGGGCTGACGTAATGTTTGGTGGTCTTTCATATGCCGATTCGGTTACATATGAAGAGCTTTGGGAAAAGTATGTCTCACCCTATAACGCTTCTATGCCTGAGGCGTTTAGGAACAACACTGGATATGTGACATTGAAGTCAATCAACCTCCAGGTGTTGCTGGTAAACAAGGGTTTGGAATCCAAGGCAGGAGTCTCCATCCTTGGATTGGAGGATCTATTGAATCCTGCACTTAAGGGAAAGATTGCCATGCCGGATCCAGGTAGCAGTGCAACAGCGTATAGATGGTTGACTTGTATGTTGTATGTTATGGGTAATGGCAATCCTGAGAGCAAAGAAGCCTGGGATTATGTTGAAGCTTTGATCAAGAACCTTGATGGAAAGCTTGCAAGTAGCATGGCTGTGGCTCACAAAAGTGTGTATCAGGGAGAATACGTTGTCGGGTTCACATCGGAAAGCAATGGAAGTGCCTATCTGGCCGATGGATTTGGGGACGTTGTTCGTGTTGTCTATGCAAAGGAGGGAACAACTGCTCCCAGCTACGGGGTTGCGATGATTCGAAATAGCAAGAATACAGAAAACGCCAAGATTTTCATCGATTACTTGATCTCCGATGAAGGACAGGATATTTATGCTAGGTCCTCATTCCGTCCTGCAAATACCAAACACATCAATACCAGTGAATATTTGCCGAATGTTTCCAGTATTAAGCTCGTCACGGAGAATGATGACTATATCTCGAAGAACCAAGAAGTAATTCTCGACAGGTTCAACGACTTGTGGTCAAAGTATAACTAAGATTGAAGTGAACCTATGGTGGCCATTAGAAAGTGGCCACCGTGGTTTCTTCTAAAGAGTAGGATAGATATCTATTCGATTGTAGTCCTTTAATAATCAAACAAATATACATGGGAGGATTGTCAATGAGTGTGACCATTACCATTAAGAATGCTCTGAAGAAATATGAAGAAAATGTGGTAATTCCTGATTTGAGCCTTGTTATCAATAATGGAGAATTGTTCACGTTGTTGGGTCCTTCTGGGTGTGGCAAGACCACATTGTTGCGTATGATTATAGGATTTAATTCCATTGAGGGTGGAGAAATAAAAATAGAAACAAAATTGAACGACGATTTGTCGAAAGTAATAATAAGTATTAGTGATAACGGTACAGGAATTCCTAAAGAAGTGGTAGGAAGAATCTTTGAACCATTTTTCACGACGAAAGATGTTGGCGAAGGTACAGGCCTAGGGATGTCAATTGCATATAAAACAATTGAAAGGCATAATGGCAAGATTAGTTTAAATTCTGTTGAGGGTGAAGGAACTAATTTTGATATTGAGTTACCTGTTAAACAATAAGGTATTAGATTTTTAAATGAGTTTTTAGGTCACACTAAAAGGTAATAGTATGGA
>CALFMX010000031.1 GCA_937902565.1 uncultured Spirochaetales bacterium | reverse complement strand
CGCCGAAGCGCGCCAGCATCTTGTGAAAGGTGCGCGGGTCCGGCTTGGGGATCAGGTCGGCGTCCTCAAGCGCGAACACCCCGTCGAAGAAGGGCGTCAGCTCCAGCTTCTCCATCACCCTCTGGGCGAAGAACCCCAATCCCGCCACCCTCCTGATCAACGAGTTCACCACCAAGGGGACCGAGGCCAACCCCGATCGCGTCGAACTGGTCGCCACATCGCGCGGCAACCTCGCCGGAGTGACCCTCTACGCGGGCACGGCCGCCCACTACAGCGACCGCATCATCTTCCCCGACCGCTGGGTTGAACGGGGGACCTACATCGTGGTCCGCTTCCAGAGTGGGGATGATGGGGGTGAATACACCAGCGAGAACCTCAGTGGCCTCGGATCCAACAATGGTGCCCTCTCCCTCGCCTTGAGCCCGGAGTGGGAGAGCCCCATCATCGATGCGGTGGTCTGGGGGAACCTGGTCACCACCACCTTCGAGGGGTTTGGCTCCCAGGCCCTCCAGAACCAGGTTGCCACCCTCTTCGAGGCGGGCCAGTGGGTCTCGTCATCGAGTGCCGACTCGATCGACTCGACCAGCAGCACCGCCACCAGGAGCTTCTGCCGCGATCGCCTCATCGATACCAACAGCAACAGTGATTGGTACATCTGCGATACTCGCCAGGCGAGCTTTGGCGCACGCAATAGTGAGAAACGATTTGTTCCGTAGGTTAGAGGTGCTCTTTGACGAAGGCCTCTATGACCGCGTAGGATGCGGCTCCCATCCGCTGGGCAACCACCTCCCCTCCCTTGAAGAGCATCAGGGTTGGGATTGAGTTGACGTTGTAGCGGCTTGCCAGCGCGCCTGACTCATCAACGTTGAGCTTTGCGACCACGAGTTGGCCCTCGAACGCCTCTGAGAGCTGGGAGAGGGCCGGCCCGATCATCTTGCAGGGCCCGCACCACGGCGCCCAGAAATCCACCAGAACTGTCGTATCAGCATCCAATACCATCGCTTCAAAGTTATCTTCAGTTACTACGATCTCACTCATATGTCAGCTCCTGTCTGTGCCCATGGTACTGGTAATAGGGGGGAAATGGAAGAGTTTGGGGTCTGGCTTTCCCCGATGGGGATAACACCCCAACCACTATGAATGTCGCGTTTTGACGTACCAGCCATGGAATCCAAAATATCATACTCCGGAGTATACTATATGGAGGCTCCCATGGTTGTCGGGCGAAAGAGAGAACGCTCCTTTCTGATTGGCAAGCCGCCGTCTCCTCTATCGGGGAGCAGGACAGTGAACGACGAACCATCGTCATCATCGATGAATTTCCGTTCGTAGCAGAAGCCAACCATACAATCAATGCTCCAACACACCATCGATCATCGCTGGAAGGAGAAGAACATTTTCTTGATTCTCTGTGGATCGAGCGCCATCATCAAGGAGCCGACCAATCGCTCCTAATACATCTTCAGCAACGGCGGGTATACCGATGAGCTCCAAGAACAAGCACGGATCGATGGAGAGACCCTCGTGGATCTAGACGATCTCTTTTATCTGTGATAGAGACTGGAATTATCCACTGTCAGCGAATTCGAATCTAAAAATCGGCGCAGTAATGTGAAAATCGGCATAAGTGATATTTCTTGACTTACCGAGGTGCCTGTGTCACAATTTCGGTATCAATCATTCTAATTAATCACTCAGGAGGAAAAGGAAAGAAATGAAAAAAACTTTGATGTTTCTCATGGTTTTCGTCATGGCTCTCGCCATGGTGGGTGCTCAGGGCACCAAGGACGCAACCGGGAAGGCCGGTGGTGGCAGTCTCATCATCTACTCCCCGAATACCGATGCCCTGGCAAATGCCGCGTATGCGTTCGGCGATGAGTACGGCATCGACGTAACGGTCCTCTCCATGGGAACCGGTGAGTGCTTGCAGAGAATCGTCAGCGAGTCGGAAAACCCGCAGGCTGACGTCATGTATGGTGGTGTGAACTATGCCAACGGCATGAACTATGCCAAGTACTTCGAGCCGTACGTGGCCGCTGGCAACGAGTTGCTCCCCGAAGCGTACCGCAACCAGAACGGCGTCGTTACCCGCTACTGCCTCGACGGATCGGCAGCCCTCCTGTTGAGCCTCGATGTGTTCAAGTCCCTGGGACTCGACCCGAACAAGTTCACCAAGTACGACGATCTCCTCAACCCCGCCCTCAAGGGCCGCATCGCGATGGGCAACCCCGCCTCATCCTCGAGTGCCTGGGCTGAGTTGACCAACATGCTCCTCGTCATGGGCAACGAGCCGTACGACGAAGCGGCGTGGCAGTGGGTCGAGAAGTTCGCCAAGCAGCTGAACGGTATCATGATCAACTCCTCCTCAGCCATCTACAAGGGTGTTGTAAGTGGCGAGTATGCAGTCGGCGTCTCCTATGAGGATCCGTGTGTCGGCTTGCTGGTCGATGGTGCTACCAACGTCAAGCTCGTCTACCCCGCCGAAGGTGCCGTATGGCTCCCCGCCGGTGCTGCGGTCATCAAGAACGCGAAGAACATGGACAACGCCAAGCTGTTCATGGACTGGCTGATCTCCGATGCCGGACAGCGTGAAGTTGCCAAGTCGACGGCCCGCCCGGTCAATCCGACGATCAACAACACGACGCCCGTCATGCAGCCGTTCTCCGAGATCAACGTGGCCTATGAGGACCTTGAGTACTGTGCTGTCAACAAGGAAGCATGGGGTGCTCGGTGGACAAAGATTTTTGAAGCCTCTTCAAAATAATAGTAATATAAGGGTTTGAATTGATGAGTGTTGATATCAGGATTCGCAATGCCGTAAAGAGATACGGAGATAACACCATTATCCCAGACCTGTCATTGGATATCAGGGAGGGTGAGTTCTTCACCCTCCTTGGACCATCAGGCTGTGGTAAGACGACACTACTGCGCATGATCGCTGGTTTCAATACCATCGAGGGCGGAGACTTCTTCTTCAATGATGTCAGGATCAACGACATGGATCCGGTGAAGAGAAACATCGGGATGGTATTCCAGAACTATGCAATCTTCCCGCACCTCACCGTTGAGAAGAACGTAGCGTTCGGACTGAAGAACCGGAACCTTCCCAAAGAAGAAATTGCCGCCAAAACCGACCAATTCTTGAAGTTGGTGAAGATCGAAGAGTACCGGACCCGGATGCCGGAGCGACTGTCGGGAGGACAACAGCAGCGTGTAGCCCTGGCAAGAGCCCTGGCTATCACCCCGGATGTCCTCTTGATGG
>CALFMX010000030.1 GCA_937902565.1 uncultured Spirochaetales bacterium | reverse complement strand
CACCATGGGCTACTCGCCTTTGCAGGCGGGGCTGATGATGCTGCCCGTGGCCGTGGCGGGCATGTCGATGAAGCGCTTCACCACGCCGCTGATCACCCGCTTCGGCTACCGGCAGGTGCTGGTGGTCAACACCTGGCTGGTGGGGCTGACGATGGCCAGCTTCTTCACGGAGAGCTTTTCCATCAGCTCATTGAGTGCCAGGATGGCCGTCGTGGCCTTGATGCCGGTGCGCTCGGTGGTGACGAGCTGTACAAAGTTGGGGTAGAGGTTCATCAAGGCCCGCAGCTCGGTGGCGGGCTTCTTGCCCTCATAGGCGCCAAAACCATCATAGGCCTGGGCGACGACGTCGCTCATGGCGATGGCGATCTCAGCACGCCGTTCGAGGATCAGGGTGAGGTTCTCTGCCGAAGCCCCGGTAGCCTGTGCACTGGTCTGGTAGCCAAGCTGGTTCTTCAAGAGCGAGGCGAAGGCTCCCCCGATGGGGTAGTAGAGGCCACTGGTCGGTCCGGTGGCGACGGTGATGAAGTGCTTGGAGCGGTCAAGGCCCTCGGTAGCACCCTTCTCCCCCTGGCCTGCGCCGATGAGGCTGAAGCTGAATACAAGTAGCAGAAGTGCTGTCAAGAAAATGTCTCTTTTTTTCATACCAATCTCCTATGATTTCCGGCACCGGCGCCAAACCAACTGCACCGTATCGGAAACCGTCATTATAACGATGCATATTGGTTGCATCAATATACAACAAATAGGATATTTGCATATAGTGGACAAATCAAGAACAATTGGTGCCAACCGTAGCAAAAACCCTGAAATAGTTCTATTATCGCACCATGACACGCCAACAATTTGCAAGAATCGTCGTGCTGAGGACCAAAATCATCAGCATGGGAACCTTTGCCAGTGCCACGGGATATGCACTCTACGTCAACAATAGGCTCGATGTTGCCAATGTCATCATCATGGGCCTGGCCACCCTCTTCGTTGATATGGGCACCACCGGCTTCAACACCTTCTTTGACTTTATCCGCGGCACCGACAACAAGGACTACACCGTGGAGGAGGAGAAGGTCCTCGTCCACGAGGACGTCTCACCCCAATCGGCGCTGTACGTCTCCCTCGCCATGTTCGCCATTGCCGCCGTCCTCGGCATCATCCTTGCCCTCCGCACCAGTTGGCTGCTCATCCCCGTCGGTGCTGTGTGCATGGCAACCGGCTACCTCTATACCGGCGGTCCCTTCCCGATCTCCCGCACGCCATTCGGCGAGCTCTTCGCCGGTGGCTTCCTTGGCCCCATCCTCTTTCTCATCACTCTCTATACGCAGGGCCTCACACCGAATCTGAACAATATTTTCGCCTCGCTGCCCTTCCTCTTTATGATCGCCATGATCCTCTCGGTGAACAACGCCTGTGACCGGGTTGGGGACGAGGCCAACGGACGGCGCACCCTGGCCATCATCCTTGGGGAGAAGAATGCAGCCAACCTGGTCGGGATCGAGGGCTTCGGCGCCTTCATCCTCTCGGCCATCCTCATCGTCTTCTCTATCTTTCCCAGGACCGTGCTGCCCCTCCATGGCCTCTCCTTGATGATCTTCACGATGAAGCACCAGCAGACGCGGGAGGAGGGCTACCGGGCAGAGACGAAGTCCAAACACATGGGCTTTGCTACCCAGAGCTACGTCTTCTTTACCGTCACGTTCACCATTGCCATGATTCTGGCCAGGGTGATGCACATCTAGCTACCCCTGGCTCCTGAGCATCCCCTCTAGTGGTTTTGGCTTCTTGATCGTCGCAGCGAAGATCGAGTTGATGATCCCCAGGACCGCAGAGAGGGAGAAGAGGATCTCGATGCCCACCGCCTGCCAGATCCAGCCGCCGAGCAGGGCGATGAGGATCGAGATGAGGTGGTTGACCGAGATGCCGGTGGAGAGGGTGGCGGTCAGCTCCTCCCGGCTCTCCGAGAGGTCCCGTACATAGACGTTGGTGGCCATGCTCGCCAGGCTGATGATCGAGTCGAGTACAAAGTTGACACAGACGACGATGAAGGCGATGTGCATCGGGAAGAGGCGGTGGGCAAAGCCGTAGAAGAAGCAGACGACGACGAGGATCAGGGTATCGGTGACCATGACAATCTTGTAGCCGATGCGGTCGACGATGTAGCCGATGGCGGGGCTGAGCAACATCCCGAAGAGGGCGCAGACGGCAAGCAGCATCGCGATGACCGAGGTATCGGC
>CALFMX010000029.1 GCA_937902565.1 uncultured Spirochaetales bacterium | reverse complement strand
AGATGGTCGGCAGCGGCGTATTCTCAACGAAGACGTGGCGCGCTTCGCGACGCAGACGGGTTCCTTCACAGCTGGCGCACGGGCGGTTGCTGATGAACTTGGCTAGCTCTTCACGTACCGCACTGGATTCCGTCTCTTTATAGCGGCGTTCCATGTTGTGCAGCACGCCTTCAAACGGATGGCGGCGCACGGAGGTGTCGCCACGATCGTTCATATACTTAAATTCAATATTGTCTTTACCGGAGCCGTACAGCACCACTTTGTGCACGTTCGCATTCAGGCTGGCCCACGGGGCTTCAACGTCGAACTTATAGTGCTCCGCCAGCGATTTCAGCATCTGGAAGTAGTAAAAGTTACGCTTATCCCAGCCGCGAATGGCGCCGCCTGCCAGCGACAGCTCAGGGTTCTGGATCACGCGGTCCGGGTCGAAATACTGCTGTACGCCCAGACCGTCGAGGAGCGCGCGCTGATCTGCGGCCGGCTGGCCGAGGAATTTCCCGAGGAATGGGAGCGCTTCGCCCCGGCGCTGCAGCCCGCCTACGACGAGATCGACCAGCACGGCTTCTGCGTGGTCAGCAAGGACTGGCGCGCCGAGCTGTGCGGCATCGCCACCCCGATGCGCTACCGCTCCAACGACCTGCCGCTGGCCTTCAACGTGACCATCCCGGCCGACGGCCTGGACGAAAAGTACGTGTACGAAACCCTGGGCCCGCGCCTGAGAACCCTGGTCAAGAACCTGGAGAAGCAGATCAAGGAGGGCGATGTCATCAACATCTGCTACACCAGCGGGACGACCGGCAATCCCAAGGGCATCATGCTCACCCACGTCAACTACTGGACCAACGTCCACGATGCCATCGACCTCTTCAAGATCCCGGAGGGGACCTTCGAGACGGTGATCGTCCTGCCGGTCGACCATAGCTTCGCCCATACGGTAGGCATCTATACCGCCCTGCTGCAGGGCATCACCCTCCACTTTGTCGATTCGCGCGGCTCCAATGCCGCCATCATCCGCAACTTCCCCAAGAACATGGTCGAGCTGAACCCGACCTTCATGATGACCGTGCCGTCCATCACCGGCAACTTCATGAAGAAGATGACCCAAGGTATTACACAGAAGGGCCCCTTCATCGAGGGGATTTTCAATCGTGGACTGAAGGCGGGCATTGCACGCAATGGCGATGGCTACAACAAGCCTTCGACGTGGACGATGGTCAAGACGTGGTGGCCGTATACCATCGCAAATCTCCTCGTCTTCCCGAAGCTTCGGGAGATCTTCGGCTCCAAGATGCTCTACTGCGTCGGTGGCGGCGCCCTTCTCGAGGCGCGACAGCAACACTTCTTCGCAGCCATCGGCGTGCCGGTCTACCAGGGCTATGGTCTGACAGAGGCCGCCCCGATCATCAGCAGCAACACCCCGCACCGCCACAAGTTCGGCACCAGTGGGGTGGTCTGCTCGAGCGAAATCTGCAAGATCATGGTCGACGAGAAGACCGAGGCGAAGGTCGGCCAGCGCGGGGAGATTGTCATCAAGGGCGAGAACGTGATGAAGGGGTACTTCAAGAACCCCGAGGCGACGGCTGAGGCTCTGCGGGATGGATGGCTGTGGACCGGAGATCTTGGCTACTACGACGAGGATGGGTTTTTGGTCGTTACCGGGCGTGCCAAGGCCCTGCTCATCAGCAAGGATGGCGAAAAGTACTCCCCCGAGGAGGTGGAGGAGGTGATGTTCAACCACGTGCCGATGATCAACCAGCTGATGGTCTACAACGACCACCAGCTCCTGACCACCGCATTGGTCACCCTCCAAGAGGACCAGGCAAAGCGCCTGATCAAGGAGCGGGGAGCCCAGACACCCGAAGAAGCCCTCACGCTCCTTTGTACCGAGCTGAAGTCCTATGAGCCCCACGCCGACTTCATCCCCAAGATGTGGCTGCCCTCCCGTTTTGCCTTGATCGAGAACCCCTTCAGCGAAGCTGATGGGCTGGTGAACTCCACAATGAAGCTGGTACGCTACAAGACCGCTGAGTTCTACAAGGAGAGGATTGAGCTGCTCTATGAGAGCGAAGAGGCGAACATGAAGGAGAATCTGCGGGTTATCCGCTCCCTCTTCTTTAAATAAAAGAGGAGATATTCGCTTGTAGCGACGGGTAGTAACAGTAGACAGGTGCATTTAAATGTGTAACGCTTTACTGGACAGGGCGTTTTACTAGTGCAAGGGTGTGTCACACCAACACCCCTTGTGGTTGAAAAGAGTGGTTCCGTATCTTTGAGAGTGGGCAACTATATAATAAGTCCCCCAACAAGGAGGGCAGCATGAAGAGACACATTGTACTGGTTTTGTTAGTCCCGATCCTCGCTCTAACATTAATCTCTTGTGATGGAGACGTGAGCTCAGGCTTCGCTAAATTCCTAGGGAATTTTGGGGGCAATGTCTACATTGACGGAGGGTTGGTGGAAGCCAATAAGGCAGATGTCAAGGCTGCCACCTCCACCATTGCAGGATTGGGGATTGGTGAAGGGGCAAAGACCGTTAAAGAGGATGACGTAATTAATGATTTTGGAATAAATGTCACTATCCCTGTTGGCGTCACCTCTGTGATGAAGCCCCAGCCCAAAGCTGACCAGGACAAGCTCAAGGATGACCTTGCCAGTACCTTGAACTCCACCCAACAGACTGCAGAACTCAAGGAAGAGTTGAAGAAGCCTGTATCGGATGAGAGAAAGGAAGCGGTCAAGGGGACTGTAGCCGTCTTCAATTCTACAATTGAAGCCCTGAAAAAAGAACTTGGTAGTGACCCTAATACGAATAAGGACCTAAAAGATGCAATTGATAAGTTGAAGCTGGATGAAGTGGGCCCAGGTGACACTATCACCGAAGGTGACGTCCTCCTTGTACAGCTGATGACCAACCTGATCTCTAACACCATTGGCACTCTTGACGAGGTTAAAGGCGCTGATGGTCTTGGCTCTGGACTAGATGACAATAAGGACAAACTCCTTCCCATCATCAATGATGCCCTCTTCACTGCCCAGATTGCCGAAGAGCTTTCCGGAGCTGCAGGCATCGACTTCTCTGGACAGCTCGACTTGGCTAATTTGCTCAGTGAAATGAACAAGTCGAGCAGGACAAGCCGAGATGACGATGATGACTTTGATATCGCGGATTTTGTTGGGTCTATCAACAACCTCGGTCCTGAATTGGTAAAGATGTTCGGGATGAAAAAAATCAGTGGTGTATATAGGTGGGAAAAGGATGGAGATTATCGCCAGTTCATCAACACCCAACAGGCATATAGGGGAGCACTTGAACATGCTCTGACATTTGCAGAAAAGGGAAGCCACCTAGGAAAACTCAAGAACAGAGGACTCGCCTTTGATGGTTCATCTGCAATCAAATACCTCATTGCGGTGGTTGTTACTGAGTTGAATGCTTGGGAACCAGAAAATACTAAGTCCATCATCTCTAAAACCATTACAGCAAATGAATGGCTGGCCACTGGAGCAGCGACAGCTGATACTGAATGGGTCGAACCTGTTTTCGATGAAGATGCTGGCTTTGAAGACTTTGGAAAGTCCTATGGTATTGATGATGCTGACTATGTCAAACAAATCTTTACAAACGTGAAACGTATCAACGACGTCGCTGGAATCAAGCAACTCTCCGATTTGATAGAGGAGTTCTTGGGCGTGGATGGAGATTTTGACGAATGGTTTAATGAACTGATTGGAAAGGGGGTTTGATGCCATGAAACATAGACGCATACTATTGGTTGTGATACTGTTGGCCGGTATTCTGCTTCCTGTGATGGCAGCTGATCCACCTCATGCGACCAAAGCGACCGATGTTGAGTACAAGCAAGTAGCTGAACCATTCATTGGAACCAGTGTTCGGGTGCAGGGTATGGGAGGGGCAGGGCTTGGTGTGAAAGGATATCATGATAGCTTCCTCTTCAACCCGGCGAACCTTGCCGGTTCCGGATTCAAACTCTCATTGCCATCGATTACCGTGACCGCCTTCAATCCTAAGAAGATTCTTGAAAGCGGTGCAATAGATGAGTTTGAGAAGGGTGGTGATGCTGGCATGATCAGCGGGGCCCAGAAGTTGCTTGGAGTAATCGGCAAAGGGTATGGAGACTTCCTGACTACCGATGTCTCCACCACCTTCACTCTCGGGGGATTTGGCCTTTCGCTGCAGATGCAAGAACGCATGATGACCTACAAGGCTGGTGCAGACCTTACCGGGACAAACCTCATCGCCCAGGTTACTGCTGCTGCTACTGCCGGGTTTGGTATGACAATTCGGGCAGTGCCTCGGATACTGGATATCGACCTTGGAGTGAGTGTTCAGGCGGTATATAAAGGTTATTTGAAGGCAATAAGTGCCGATACCCTAACGGATATGCTCTCGGATGATGATGCTGACCCAGGCGAGATGTTTTTAAACAAAACCCCCTTGATGGGCGGTTGGGCTGTGCCGATCTCCATTGGTGCCAACTTCAACTTCCCCTATGGTCTCTCGCTCTCGACGGTGGCGCGGAACATCAATGGGAAGTACTATATGACCACCTATGCCTCGGCAAACGACTGGGCAGAGGAACTGTTTGGGGCACGGCTTACCGATGACACTGCTACTGGTAGTGCAAAGCTGGAAGAGTGGACCATGGAGAGTGACTGGGGATTGGACTTTGGTTTTACCTGGGCGCCTACCTTCTTGGGCAACCTCGTCAAGCCCACCATCGCCATTGATGTTGTGGATGTTGTGTCCATGGGAGGCAAGAAGGGTGATGACCTTACCCGCGCCTTCTTTGAGCAAACTCGCTTGGGAGCTTCGGTACGACTGTTGAGTCTCTTGGATGTACGTTACGGAATCAACAAGGGCTATCAATCCATTGGTGTTGGCTTTGACCTCTTGGTCTTCCACATCGATGCCGCCTACTACACGAACGAGTACGGGAATAGCATCGGGGATAAGCCGATCGATGCCCTCTCGCTTCGATTCTCAATTGGTTCTAAGTAGAGTAGGATCGTCACCCGACTACAGGCCCTCCTTGATGGAGGGCCTTTTTTGGGGTGTTTTGTGTTATAAATAAAACATTTTGTAAATATTTAGACGTTATTATTGAAAAATGCTGTACTTTGTTACGAATCGAGTGTATAGTCGCAGGTAATCACACTACTGGGGTGTACACCCAGACCTGCGAGGTTGACATGACAAGCTTTGGAATCTGGGGACTCATTCCCCCCGTCCTGACCATTACATTGGCGTTCCTTACCAAGGACGTGGTGGTCTCACTCTTCTTGGGCATCCTATCGGGAACCCTGATCGTCGCCGGTGGCAATCCGCTCATGGCCATCGTCAACTTGACCGACCTGGTTGCCGGTTCCCTGAACGACGGATGGAATATCCGCATCTTCCTCTTCTGTGCCCTGCTCGGCGGTCTGGTCGGCATGCTCAGCAAGACCGGTAGCGCCCATGCCTTCGGCAAGTGGGCCGCCGATAAGCTGCATACCAAGAAGGCCAGTCTCCTGATGACCTGGTTCTGCGGTCTCTTGATCTTCATCGACGACTACTTCAACAGCCTGGCCGTCGGTACCATCATGCGCCCCATCACCGACAAGAACAAGGTAAGCCGCGCCCAGCTCGCCTACATCCTCGACTCAACTGCAGCTCCGGTCTGTATCCTGGTACCGATCTCCAGTTGGGTCATCACCGTCATGTCGATCGTCAAGGGCTCTGAGGGCTTCAGCAGCCTGGGCATCAGCGAGTTCTCCTTCTTCTTGCGCTCAGTTCCCTACAACCTCTATGCGGTGCTTACCATCATCATGGTCTTCGCCCTGATCATCACTGGGCGTGACTATGGCCCGATGGCCCGCTCCATCGCCTACGCCAAGGAGACCGGAAAGCTCTACAACGAGAGCTACGGTGCAGCTCCTGGTGAATTGGATATGGATGAAGGCGCTGGAACAGCTCGTCCCTTTGACATGCTCTTCCCCCTCATCGTCCTGATCGTCAGTGCCGTGGCACTCTTCCCGATCACCACCTATATGCTTGAGATCGACGGCGAGTCCATCAAGACGATTGGACAGGCAGCTGCCTCGATGAGTCTTGGCGATGCTTTCAACAATACTGACGCTTCTATGGCGCTCTTCTATGCGGTCATCTTCACCTTGGTGCTTACCTACATCTACTACACTGCCCGCAAGCTCTTCACCATCCGCAGCGCAAGCGAGGCTATCACCGAAGGTATCAAGTCGATGGTCCCCGCCCTCATCATCCTGGCCATGGCCTGGACGATTGGTTCGGTCATCAACGAGAGCCCCGCCGATGGTGGCTTGGGTTTGGCGGCATTCCTCAGTGAGGCAGTGGCCGGAGGCGGCTTCCCCATCGCTCTTGTGCCGATCATCGCCTTCACCCTCTCGGCCCTGATCTCCTTCTCCACCGGTACCTCATGGGGCACCTTCGCCATCATGATCCCGATCGTCATGCCGATCGCTGTCAGCCTCGGCCAGGCCAAGGGCTTCGATGGTGCTGCACTGCTCAACGCCACGTTGATCAGCGTCGGTGCCGTCCTCGGTGGCTCGGTCTTCGGCGACCACGCCTCCCCGATCTCCGATACGACGATCCTCTCCTCCACCGGTGCCGGTTGTCCTCACCTCGAACACGTGGCGACCCAGATGCCCTACGCCCTTACGGTGGCCATCTGTTCGCTCTTCGGTTTCATCATCGGTGGAATCACACTCAATGCAGTGGCAGCGTGGGTTGCAACCCTTGCCGCCTTTGTAGCAGCCATGGTCTTCCTGCCACGCTATTACAAGTAGAGTGGCTCCATTACCCTCCTTTAGCCCGCCGTTCGGCGGGCTTTTTAATGCTTGCTAGGAGGGGACGCTCTTCCTATACTGAAGGTGGAGGCCATCATGAACATTGTTGAGATCAGTGGAGTAGTCAAGGAGTACGCGTGGGGCAACACCTCATTTATCGCAGACTTCCTTGGCATAAAGCAGGATGGGAAGCGGCGAGCCGAACTGTGGTATGGAACACACCCCGATGGCGAGAGCCGGGTAGTAGGGCAGGAGGAGCCGCTCGGGCCCTTCTTGGCCCGCGATAAGCGTGGTTGGTTCGGCGATGATCACCTCACCCTCTATGGGCCGGTCCTGCCACTGCTTCTGAAGGTCCTCTCCATCGACAAGCCCCTCTCCCTGCAGGTCCACCCCACAAAGGAGCAGGCGGAGGCGGGGTGGGATGCGGAGCGACTGATCCGCGAACGGCTTGCCAAGGAGCTGTGGAACTACAAGGACTCCAATGGAAAGCCCGAGATGGCGTATGCCCTGACCGATACCACGGTGATGTGTGGCTTCAGGCCCCTTGAACAGATCAAGGGGTTCCTGAAGAGCCTGGTCCCGGACGCCTACCAGCGGCACTTCCTGTTCCTTGACGAGGATGGGACAGCCGAGGAGCAGATCCACCACCGCTTCAAGATGATCTATACCATGGACGAGGATGATCGTGGCGTCCTGCTCTCTGAGTTTGTGGAATCGGTACGATCGAGTACGGCTCTGGAGCGCTCCGATGGCGGAGCCTTCCTTTTCCCCGCCGATATCGTCCTCTCCCTTGTCGGGGAGTACCCCACAGATCCCGGCCTCCTGGCCCCGTTTTTGCTCAACGTCCTCCATCTGAAGAGGGGGGACTCCCTCTATCTCGAACCGAGGACCCTGCACGCCTATGTGAAGGGCAACCTCATCGAATTGATGAGCGCCTCTGATAACGTGTTG
>CALFMX010000028.1 GCA_937902565.1 uncultured Spirochaetales bacterium | reverse complement strand
ACAGCTTCACGCGCTGCGCTTCACCACCGGACAGCGTGGTCGCGCTCTGGCCCAGCTTGATGTAGCTCAGGCCGACGTCGACCAGTGTTTCCAGCTTGCGTGCGATCGACGGCACCGGCTCGAACAGCTTCAGCGCATCCTCGACGGTCATTTCCAGCACGTCGTTGATGTTGAAGCCCTTGTACAGGATCTCCAGCGTCTCGCGGTTGTAGCGCTTGCCGTGGCAGACGTCGCAGGGCACGTACATGTCGGGCAGGAAGTGCATCTCGACCTTGACCACGCCGTCGCCCTGGCAGGCCTCGCAGCGGCCGCCCTTGACGTTGAAGCTGAAGCGCCCGCTCTTGTACCCCCGGGCCTTTGATTCAGGCAGTGAGGCGAAGAGCTCCCTGATCGGGGTGAAGAGGCCGACGTAAGTGGCCGGGTTGGAGCGCGGGGTCCGCCCGATGGGACTCTGGTCGATGTTGATGACCTTGTCGATGTGCTCGACCCCGGAGATCTTGGAGAATCCATCGTAGTTGGGGCTCTTGCGTGCAAGCTGGCGCCGTACGGCCGGCAGCAGCACCTCGTTGAGCAGTGACGATTTGCCGCTGCCCGACACGCCGGTGAAGACGATGAGCTTGCCGAGCGGGATGTCGACATCGATGTGCTTGAGGTTGTTCTTGTTCGCCCCCTCGATGCGGATGACGTGCCCGTTGCCCGGCCTGCGCTGTGCGGGAATCTCCATGGTGAGGGCCCCGCTGAGGTATTGGCCGGTGATGGAGGCCGGGTTCCGTTCCACCTCCTCGGGCTTCCCCTGTGCGATTATGTAGCCGCCATGGACACCGGCACCGGGGCCCAGGTCGACCACCCAGTCCGCCTCGCGGATCGTCGCCTCGTCGTGCTCGACGACCAGGACGGTGTTGCCCAGGTCCCTCAGGCTCTTGAGGGTGGTGATGAGCATCGCGTTGTCACGTTGGTGGAGGCCGATGGAGGGTTCATCGAGGACGTAGAGCACACCGCTGAGGGCCGACCCGATCTGGGTGGCGAGGCGGATGCGCTGTGCCTCCCCCCCACTGAGGGTGGCACTGCTGCGGTCCAGTGTCAGGTAGGTGAGACCGACATTGGTGAGGAAGGAGAGGCGGTTGCGGATCTCCTTGAAGACCTGGTAACTGATCTGCATCTGGCTCTCGGTGAGGGTGAGGTTGGCAAAGAAGGTGTTCGCATCCTTCACCGAGAGACGGGTCGCCTCCATGATGGAAAGGCCGCCGATAGTCACCGCCAAGGCCTCCGGCCTCAGTCGCTCCCCATGGCAGGAGGGGCAGACCTTGGAGGTCTGGAAGCTGTTCATCCACATCTTGATCTGCATCGAGCCGGTCTCGTAGTAGCGGCGTTGTAGGTCGGTGATAATGCCGGGAAAGGGCTTCTCCACCTGGAAGGTCTGGTCACTCTTCTCCCGGCGGTACTCGACGTAGATCTTCTCCTCGCTTCCATAGAGGATGGCATCGATCGTCGCCGGGGCTAAGTCACAGAAGGGGGTGTCGAGGGTGAAGCCGTAGTGGTCCGCCACCGCCTTGAACTGGGTGCGTGCCCACTGGGCATCGGGGTTCATCGTCGCGATGGCCCCCTCGTTGAAGCTCTTTGAGTAGTCGGGGATGATGAGGTCGGCATCGAACTCGGTCTTCTCCCCGAGCCCGTTGCACTCGGGGCACGCCCCATAGGGGTTGTTGAAGCTGAAGATGCGCGGTTCGAGCTCAGGCAGCGTGATACCGCAGTGGGGACAGCTGTTGGACTCGCTGTAGATCTCATCATGTTCGCCCCCGTCCTCTGCCAGGTAGGTGATCTTGACCAGCCCCTGTGTCATCTCGGTGGCGCTCTCGATCGAGGAGGCGAGGCGGCTGCGGACCGAAGGGTCGAGGATCAGGCGGTCGACGACCACGTCGATGGAGTGCTTGATCTGCTTGTCGAGCTTGGGGACCTCATCGAGGCCATACATCGTCCCGTCGACCTTCACCCGCTGATACCCGCTGCTCACGGCGTCCTCGAAGACCTTCTTGAACTCACCCTTGCGTCCGATGGCCACCGGTGCGCTGACGATGATGCGGCTCCCCTCCCGCGCCTTGAAGATGGCTTCGATGATCTGGTCGACGCTCATCTCGCTGATGGGCCGGCCGCAGATATGGCAGTGCGCAGTGCCCACCCGTGCCCAGAGGAGGCGCAGGTAGTCGTAGATCTCGGTCACCGTCCCCACCGTCGACCTCGGGTTGCGCGAGGAGGACTTCTGCTCGATGGCGATGGCGGGGCTGAGCCCCTCCATGTAGTCGACATCGGGCTTGTCCAATCGATCGAGGAACATCCGTGCGTACGAGGAGAGGCTCTCCACGTAGCGTCGCTGCCCCTCGGCAAAGATCGTATCGAAGGCGAGTGAACTCTTGCCACTGCCTGACAGGCCGCTGATGACGATCAGCTGGTCCTTGTCCAATTCGAGGTCGAGGTTCTTCAGGTTGTGCTGCCTCGCTCCCCGTATGATCAACTTATTCTGCATTCCGTACCGCTTCCAAGAACGCATCCCGAGCCTCGTCGGGTGCGACCTTTCTGACCAACTCCCCTCCTTGGTAGAGGAAGATGGCGTTCCCAATCCCGGTGATGGCGATATCTGCTCCCTTCGCCTCACCGGGCCCATTGACCTGACAGCCCATGATGGCGACGGTCAGGTCCCGATCAATTGACAGGAGGTCCTGCTCCACCGAGGCCAGAAAGCCCTGGCTGTCGAAGCTGGAGCGACCGCAGCGGGGACAGCTGACGATGCGTATGCCCCGCTTTCTCAGCCCCAGTGTCCTGAGCAGCTCGACACCCGCCTGCACCTCCGTCTCGATCGGCCCGGTGATCGAGATCCGCAGCGTACTGCCGATCCCCTCGCTGAGGAGCTGTCCGAGGGCCCATGTCGAGCGCACCACAGAGGAGACGACCGAACCCGCCTCGGTGACCCCGAGGTGGAGGGGGTAGCCGCTCTGGGCGGCAAAGAGGCGGTTTGCCTCGATGGTGACCGCCTCGTCACTCGCCTTCAGGCTCACTACCGAAGCGGTGAAGCCCGCCTGCTCAAACCAATCGAGGTAGGTCAGGGCGGTATTGCTCATCAGGCGAGCCGGGGGATCGTTCCCTTTGGGAAGGGAGCCGCTGTTGAGCCCGATCCTGATGGCAGTGCCATGGTCCTTGGCCGAGGCGAGGACCTCATCGACTTTCCAGCGGGCCCCGATATTGCCCGGATTGATCCGGATCTTGTGCGCCCCGCACTCGATCGCCTCCAAGGCGAGCTTGTAGTCGAAGTGGATGTCAGCCACCACCGGGATGGGACTGCGCGCGCACAGGTATGTGAAGGCGCTGCGGTCATCGCTCTTCGGGTAGGAGAAGCGGATGATATCACAGCCCATCGCATTGAGGCTGCCGATACGCCTGACCAGCTCATCGAGCGCTTCCTCGCTGTGGGGCAGACTCTGGTCGTACATCGTCTGCACCAGGGGCGGGAGCCCGACACCCAACAATCGATCACCGATGAGAACCTGACGATCAACACCCATGGCCTGCATACCCTTCCTTCACGATCATAGTAGCTACATGCTTTACATTTGTACAGTACATCATTACACAAACCAGATGCTCTCGCCCTCATGGCCGCTGCTGCTGCCCAAGAGTGAGAGTGCATAGGGCTCACCGGGCATGAGCAGGATGAAATGCCCCGCTTCCAGGGTGACGACCGAGGCCACCTGGGCCCCCTCGATCACCACGGTCCGATCCCCGTCAGCCTGCTCTGCCCTCGCCTGCTCGCTATAGCCGATGGCGATGACCTCACGCCCCTCGATGATGCGGTGGAAGAGGTGTGCTTCGCTGTGGGCGGTCAGCTGTCCATCATACACCGTGGGAGTACCCCCACCCCGCTGTACCCTGCATGCTGGGGGCAGCGGTATACCACGCTCAATATGCTCCTCAATCGCCCTGATGTGGTCAGAGAGGAAGCGATAGCGGGCCAGGTTCTCCACCGAATCATATATCATGCACCTAGGATATCGTTTTGCCCTTTCTCTTTCAAGGAAGGGGAGCAGGCCTTGACTGCATATATCTAGGACAATAATATTGCACACAAGGAGAATTACCATGGCACATACCATTATCGATAGCATGAAGATGAGGCGCTCGATCTACCACATCGGCAACGAGCTGCCCATCTCGAAGAGTGAAGTGGAAACACTCGTCAAGGAGGCGGTACAGTACGCCCCGTCGGCCTTCAACAGCCAGACTGCCAGGGCCATCATCCTCTTTGGGAAAGAGAACGACTGGCTTTGGGACCTTGTGTGGCAGAAGCTGCAGCCTCTTCTAGCCAAGGGCCAGGAGCAGGCGACGAGGGAGAAACTTGCCTCATTCAACAGCGGGGCGGGCACCATCCTCTTCTTTGAGGAGCTGGCGATCGTATCACAGCTGGAGAAGGACTTCCCCCTCTACAGCGAGAACTTCCCCCTCTGGAGCCAACACGCCAGCGGTCTGACCCAATTTGCCGTCTGGACGGCCCTGGCCGAGGCCGGGGAGGAGACCGGCGGCCGGGAGGGGGAGAAGCTGCGGGATTTGGGGCTGATCTTCGGGGCCTATGACGCCCTGACCGCCCGCACCGCCGCCGACCCGAGGGACCGGCTGACCCGGCTGGCGGTCGGGCTGCAAAAGGGCCGCTACGCCGCCGGGATGGATGTGTCCATAGAGGGCTTTACAGACTTTACTCCCCAGCAGGGGATGGTGCTGCGGCAGTTGCTGGAGCAGGCCAACAGCGTCACAGTGGCCCTGACCTGCGGCCCGCAGGACGAGGGGGGGGAGTCCGGCATTTTTGCACCTGCCCGCCGGACCGTGGCGTACCTGCTGCAGCTTGCAAACCAGGCGGGGGTACCCGCCCAGATTCAGCACCTCACCGAGAGGACCCTACAGAGGGCGGAGGAGCTGGTCCACATGGAGGAAAACCTTTTTGACGAGTTACCCCGAATTTGGGCCGCTCCCGCCCCGGCGATCGAGCTTTTCCAGGCCGATTCGGCCCGGTCGGAGGTGGAGCGGACGGCGGCAGAGATCGTCAGGCTGGCGCGGGAGGAGGGGGTCCGGTTTCGGGACGTAGCCGTGGCCGCCCGGGGCTTTGACGCCTATGCCCCACTGGTGGAGGAGGTGTTCTCCCGGTACGAGATCCCCGTGTTTCTCGACGGAATGACCGACATTCTCCAGCGGCCCATTTTCGCCGTGGTAGATCGGAAGAGCGTCGTGTAG
>CALFMX010000027.1 GCA_937902565.1 uncultured Spirochaetales bacterium | reverse complement strand
ATCAGGCGGATAGGGGTGGTGATCTACCAAAGAGGATAGCAACGCCGCCCCGATTGCAATACAATGCATCGGGAGGGGGCACTGTGAGGAGCTATCTGGTAGGAATCAAGGGAACGGGGATGGCCAACCTGGCCGTCCTGCTCAAGGCGATGGGCCATGAGGTGGGCGGCTGTGACAGCGGGGAGCGCTTTGCCACCGACAGTGTGCTCGAGGCCCATGGCCTCTTGGCCGACCGCGGCTTCTGCGAGTCGCTGCTCCCCCCTGCCATCGACCTTCTCATCCACAGCAGCGCCTATAGCCCCTCCCTGCCCATCATCGCCCTGGCAGCACAACGGGGTGTCCCCATCTTCGACTATCCCGCCTTCATCGCCCACCTCACACGGCAGCAGGAGAGTTGGGCGGTGGTCGGCACCCATGGGAGACCACCACCGTCAGTGTCGCAACCCATCTGCTATCAGAGGCCACCGGCTTTAGGTTCCCCTTCTATGCCCTCTACGGCAGCCAGCACACTGAGCGTATGGCGGCTCCCTACTGGGGCTCCCAGGTCGCCCTCTTCGAGGGGTGCGAGTACCAGGATCACTTCCTCTCCTACCGCCTGCGTGGCCTGCTGCTCACCACCATCGATTGGGACCACCCCGACTACTTCGGGGACCTCGATGCGGTCTATCGCAGCTTTGAGGCGGTGGTGCGCTCCCTCTGCCCCGGTGGAATCTTCATCTACAACAGTGACGACCCCCTCGTCCTCCGCCTCGCCCGCCAGATGGCCGGAGAGCGGAGTGACCTCACCGCCATCCCCTATGGCTTTGGTGCAGAGGGGCTCTTCAGGATCAGGAAGAGGGGGCGGCACTGCTACACCTTCGATGGGTTCAAGGAGCTCTGCTTCACCCTTGTCGTCGATGAGCCGGCACTGGTGGCAGACCACCTCGGTGCCCTGGCCCTCTCTGTGGCCATGCTCCTTGACCAGGACCCGCCCAGGCTCTACCTTGATGAGTCGGCCCTGGTCACCGACGAGGTGCTGCCTACTGCCGTCGCCCACCTCGGGCGCTGCCTTGCCACCTTCGGCGGGGTCGTAGGTCGCCTTGAGGTGATGGGTGAGGAGGGTGGGGTCCTCTACCTCGACGACTACGCCCACCACCCCCGTGAGATCGAGGTGTTGCTCGGCGAGGTGAAAAGCCGCTACCCCACGCGCAGGGTGGTCGCCCTCTTCTCCCCCCACACCGCAAGTCGGACGCGCGCCCTCCTCAAGGAGTTTGTCTCCGCTCTCAAGGTGGTGGACCATCTGGTCATCCAGCCCACATACGCCTCGGCCCGCCGGGATGGTGGCGGAGGAGATGACCCTGCATCGGCCCTCTATGAGCACCTCTCTGCTGAGATGGGCGAACGGGTCATCCTTGCCAGAACCGATGCAGAGGCGATCGAAGGGGCGTGCTCCTGGTTGCAAGAGGGGACGGTGTGCATTACGATGGGTGCGGGCAATAACCGCAATCTGGGCGAGCGGATCGCCGAGCGAAGAAGGAGCATGAAATGAAGAGCATGACCGGCTATGGGTTTTGTGAGGTGATGGGAGAGGGGTTCCAGCTTGCCGTGGAACTCAAGTCCTACAACAATCGCTACCTCGAGATCAACCACAATATCGCCTATGCGCTGGCGCCCTTCGAGATCGAGATCGACAAGGCCATCGGTGAGGTCTCCAAGCGGGGGCACATCGATGTGAACATCCGCCTCAAGGTCCTTGAGAGCGAGATGACGGTCCATGTAGATGAGGGGGCGGTGCGCGCCTACAGCCATGCGTTTGAAGAGATTGCCACCCTGGCCAAACGGCCCCTCGATGTCACCTTGGCTGACTATCTTGCCCTGGAGGGGGTTTTGGTGATCACCAAGAGTAGCGATAGTGAAGTCTATCGACCCCTCCTCTTCGAGGCCTTGGGCGAGGCCCTCGCCCAGCTCGATGCATCCAAGCGACGGGAGGGAGCCTCAACCAAGGCGGACCTGATGCGCCTTGGCCTCATCATTGGAGAGGGACACACGGTCCTCAGCGAGCACGCCGATGAGCTTGAGGCGCTGGTCAAGGAGCAGCTGGTCAAGCGCTTTGAGGAGCTCATCGCAGACAAGGGCTGGGATGAGGTGCGCATCCTGCAGGAGGTCGGAGTCCTCCTGGTCAAATACTCGATCCATGAGGAGATCAAGCGGCTCGGGGTCCACCTGGCCGAGTACTTTGTCCTCCTCGAGAGCGAGGAGCCGGTGGGCAAGCGCCTCGACTTCCTCTGCCAGGAGATGAATAGGGAGATCAACACCATCGGCAGCAAGAGCCAGATGGTGGAGTTGAGCACAGAGGTGGTCCGGATGAAGGACGGCCTTGAGAATATACGCGAACAAATTCGCAACATTGAGTGAGGATCAGATGCGCATTGCGATCAGTGGCAAGAGCGGCTGTGGCAATACCACCGTCACCCGCCTGGTCTCCGAAGCCCTTGGCTATGAGATGATCAACTTCACCTTCCGCACCCTTGCAGAGGAGCAGTCCATCGACTTCTGGCAGCTCTGCAAGCTTGCCGAGAGCGATGACAGCTACGACCTTGAGGTCGACCGCCGCCAGGTCGAGATGGCCCGCTCACACCAGCGCTGCGTCCTTGGCAGCCGCCTGGCCATCTGGATGCTGAAGGAGGCGGACCTGAAGGTCTACCTCGATGCAACGGTCGAGGAGCGGGCCCGCCGGATAGCAGAGCGTGAGGGGGGTACCATCGAGGAGAAGATGGCTGAGACGACACGCCGTGATGAGAAGGACAGTGCCCGCTACAAACGCCTCTATGGGATCGACAACAGCGATACATCCATCGTCGACCTGCTCATCGACACCACGACCCTGAGCGCCGAAGAGGTCGCCTCCCTGATCATCGAAGAGGTGGGCCGTCGTGAAGCGTAGAGCCCTGTTCGCCCTCATCCTCATCACCGTGGCCCTCCCGATCAGTGCACGCGCCTACCTGGGCGTGAGCCAGGGCCTGGTCTCCACTTCGGTGGAGGCCGGCTACATGACCCGCTCCTTCGAGGAGAACCTCTCCCTCTCCCTGCCCCTGGTGTACGGAAACTTCTCGCTGCCCATGGGGAGTGCGAACATCCTCTACCGCATCCAGCGCCTGAACCCGCTGGTTATAGGGGTGGGCCCCGCGGCCAGGATCGCCTGGCACGCTGATGGCGGCTACATCCTGGCAGGAGGGGCGGCCCTCTCTCTCAGTTGGGAGGCGCTGCGGGGCAGTGAGGTGCTCTTTGCAGAGTTCTCCTACCTGCCGTTCTCAACCGAACAGGGGGCAGCCCTCGATCCCCTGGCAGCGAGGGAGATCGGGCAGTGGGTTCGCATCGGCTGGCGCCACCTCTTCTGAGGACCGTGATGCCTCATAACAAAATCTAACTTTGGGGGTCGTTGCCTCATAATAAGAAA
>CALFMX010000026.1 GCA_937902565.1 uncultured Spirochaetales bacterium | reverse complement strand
AATGTGAAGAAGGTCACCCTCGACACCCTCTACTCGAAGATCCAGGAGGGCGAGATCCAGGAGTTCAACGTCATCATCAAGGGTGACGTCCAGGGATCGGTCGAAGCGCTGCAAGGGTCGCTTGAGAAGCTCTCCAACGATGAGATCCACCTCAACGTCATCCGTGCCAGTGCCGGTGCCATCATCGAGAGCGATATCACCCTCGCCAGTGCCAGTGACGCCCTGGTCATCGGATTCAACGTCCGCCCGACCCCGCGCGCACAGGCCCTTGCCGACCACGAGAAGATCGAGATCCGCAAGTACAACATCATCTACGACGTGGTTGACGACATCCGCTCGGCCATGGAGGGGATGCTTGCACCTGAGGTAAGGGAGCTTGATGTCGGCAGTGTCGAGGTCCGTGAGACCTTCAAGGTACCCAAGGTCGGCACCATCGCCGGCTGTATGGTCATCGATGGCAAGGTCAAGCGCACCAGCCTGGTGCGTGTCATCCGCGACTCGGTGCAGATCAGCAGCGGCCTGATCAAGATCTCGAGCCTCAAGCGCTTCAAGGATGATGCGAGGGAGGTCGCCGAGGGCTTCGAGTGCGGTATCGGGCTTGAGAACTTCCACGACCTCAGGGTCGGCGACATCCTCGAGATCGTCGAGACCGAGAAGATCGCACGGAAACTGGAGACCAATATAACGATATGAGTGAATGGGCAAACAAACGGATAGAGGCAAAGATTGCCGAGGCGATCGGCACGTTGATCGTGACCGGGGAGATCAAGAACGCCAAACTGAGCACCCTCTGCTCGGTCAGCCGTGTCGACGTCTCCCCTGACAACGCCTTTGCGACCGTCTACATCTCCTCGCCACTTGACGAGGAGACACTCAAAGAGAGCGTCGAGGCGCTCAGCCGGGCCAGTGCCTTTATCCAGAAACGGCTCGGTACGTTCCTGAAGACCAGATATACACCCAAGGTACGGTTCAAGGCTGACACCTCGCTCTCTGAAGGACAGCGGATCAACACCTTGATCGATCAGCTCAATATCAATGGAAACGACGCCTAGCATCCTCTTGGTCGCCAAAGAGAGCGGTATGACCAGCTTCAGGGCCCTCTCGGCCGTCAAGCGTACCCTGGGCAAGAAAGTTGGTCATGCCGGGACCCTGGACAAGTTTGCCCAGGGTCTTCTCGTCGTGCTCACCGGCTCGCTGACCCGCCTCAACCCCCTCTTCATGAACCTCGACAAACGCTACAGGGCCGGGATCCGGTTCGGGGCTGAGACCGATACCCTCGATCCGGATGGTACGGTGGTCGCCACGGCAGCAATCCCCTCATTTGATGAGATCAAGGCGGTGGTGGGCCACTTCATCGGGGCGATCGAACAGGTCCCGCCTGCCTACAGTGCTCTCCATGTCGAGGGGAGGCGGGCAAGTGACCGGGCCCGGGAAGGGGAGGTTGTGGTGATGGAGAAGCGACCGGTGGTGGTCTACCACTTCGATCTTCTCTCCTACAGCGATGGCCTCCTTGAGGCGGATATTGCCGTCAGCAAGGGAACCTACATCCGCTCCCTTGCCCGTGACCTCGGCTTGGCCGCTGGCAGCGTCGCCCACCTCGAGTCCCTTACCCGCACCGAGATCGGGCCCTACTGCCTCGATGAGGCGGTCAGCGCAGATGACAGCCAGGCCCTCATCGAATCGGGTTCACGGGTTGAGGAGTACCTCCTGCGCCTCATCGGAGAGGAGCGTCGCCATACCTGCTCCCACACGGAGCTGGGACGGATGGTGTATGGCCAGTACCCGCCTTCGGCAAAGGGCTTTGAGCGAAGCGGCTGGGCCCTTGCCTACGATCCTGAGGGAGTGCTCAGGGCCGTGCTCGATACACAGAATCGCAAGATAGCCGCCTGGGTATGTCCATATGAGCGTGAGGGGAGGGTGCATGAAACGGTTTGATTTCACCTACCTGATCAATGCCCCCCTGCTCTGGCAGGAGGAGATGGCCCTCTCCATCGGGGTCTTCGACGGCTTTCACCGGGGCCACCGGGCCATCATCGAGCGCAATGTGGCATTGGCCAAGGAGAACGGGTGGATGAGCGGGGTCATCACCTTCGATCGGAACCCCAAGATGGCGGTCCAGAGCCAGCAGGTGCAGAAACAACTGACCACCAACGCCCAGTTCGAGCAATTTCTTGAGGAACTTGATGTTGATTACCTCCTTGTCATTGACTTTTCTGCTGAATTCAGTACACTCACAGCTGAGGAGTTCCTCACTTTGGTCACTACGGTATGTACGGTCAAGGTGATGGTTGTCGGTTCAGATTTCCGCTGCGGTGTGGCGGCTTCCAGTGCCGGTCCTGTTCAGCTGCAGGAACATCTAGAGCGACTCGCTCCAGGATCATTTGTAGAGGTTCCGCCCTTCGTCGTCACCGACGATGGCGAGAACATCTCCAGTACCCTGGTGCGTAAAAAACTTCTTGAGGGCGCCTTGGATAAAGTCCAGGGTATGCTCGGCCGACCGTATGAGCTGGACTTGGGGGCATACTCCTCCAGGATCAGTGAAGATGGTCTGCTGTACCGCACGAAAGCCTTCACACAGTTGCTTCCACCACCGGGGTGGTATGACGCGGTTCTCTCCAACCATGAGGGTGAGCGCGTCAGGGGAGTGGTCCGCCTAAGCGAGGATGACCTGCTCTTTACCCCCGAACAGCGGAGTGGCTTTGAGGAGAGTGCCGGTACAAAAAGACTTGGCCTGATCGCCAAGAGGAGTAATGTTTCATGATTACAAAGGAACAGAAACAAGAGATCATCACAACCTATGGCGGTGATGCAAAGAACACCGGTTCGACCGAGGCACAGATTGCCCTGCTCACCGCCCGTATCAACGACCTGCAGGATCACTTCAAGAAGAATCCCAAGGACCAC
>CALFMX010000025.1 GCA_937902565.1 uncultured Spirochaetales bacterium | reverse complement strand
CAGGCGGGAGTGGATCTTCCCCACCCGCTTTGCCAATGTTGCCAGTCCTCCCCGTTGCAGCTCATCGACGAGTTGCATGAGGGTATAGAGCGAGGTATCGAGAGCATCATAGCAGTCACGATTGGCGGTGAAACGGTAGTTCCCGCCGCTTTCGGTGAGCTCGACGAAGAAGAGGTGACGCCGCTCCTTCTTGTTCTTGGTGAAGGCCAGGATCCAGTCAAGGTTGTCGAAGAGCCGGTCCGCATCGTCGATGGTGAAGATCCCCGACGGCGGGTTGTCGAGGATACCACGGTCGGGACGGAGTTTGCCATTCAGCTCGAGGATCGAGGAGAAGGTGTCGCCGTAGTGGATGTAGAAGCCACGCCACATGAGGCTGGCCGGGAAGTTCTTCGGCCGTCTCGGTGCCTTCTCGTTGATCTTGTAGAGGGCCGCAAGGTCCTCGAGGGGGATGATGGCGATGCGCTTCTGCTGCTTCTTCTTGCCGCTCTCCTCGGTGGGGTAGGAGCGGTCGTAGACGACGACGGTCCCCTTCTGCTGGGCCGGTACACTGCGCCCCCGCTCCTTCTTCGCCTCCTCCTTCTCCTCTCGCTCCTTGGTGCGGTCCCCCTTGACCAGGGTGGTGAGCTGGGTGTAGAGCCCCTCTGAGATGTCGTCGAGCCACTCCCGTTCGAGGGGGCTCACGCTCCGGGCGTAGAGGCGGCTGGTCTGTACGATCTCGCCGGCGATGATGAACTTGGGCAGGGTCTTGAAGTACGAGGAGCCGGGATGGATGTAGACCTGGTCGGCGGTGTGGCTCTTGTACATATTTCCCTTGGTGCGGATGCAGACGTACTGCAAGAGGCCGCTGGCGATACAGCAGAGATACTCGCGGATCGAGCCGCCGCTGCTGATGGGGAAGCCGATGTCCCCACAGATTTCACCAAGCTGTTCGTTGACGTGGACGATCTCCTGCATCCCCTGGTAGTCAAGGTAGTTGCGGGTGCAGAACTTCTGCCGGCTCTCCTTGGTGGTATTGGCGCTGTACTGATCAAAGATGTTCAGGTAGCTGACAAAGTCGCCGTACTCGCTGGTGTTGAAGCGTCGCTGGGCCGCACGGCTCGCCTCCTCCTCGCCGGGGATGAGGAGGAACGGGGTCTTGGTGGAGAGGAAGGAGATGGCCACCAGGACCTCGGAGAGGACATCAGGGTGGCTCATCATCGCCTCGACGATGACCCGGGCGTGGCGGGGGAGCAGCGGGAAGCGGCTCATCAGGGTCCCGATGGAGGTAAGGTGCCGATTCTCGTCGATCGCCCCGATGAAGCGCAGCGTCTCCTCGGCACTCTTGATGGCGCTGTCCCGCGGTCGGGTGATGAAGGGGAAGTGCTCGTAGTCGTAGATGCCCAGGTCACTCATGCGCATGACCACCTCGCTGAGGTCGGTACGCAGGATCTCCTCGGTGCCGTAGGCGCCGCGTCCCTTGTAGTCCTCCTCGCTGTAGAGGCGGTAGCACTGCCCCGGGCCGGTACGACCGGCACGCCCCTTGCGCTGCTCGCAGCTCGACCGGCTGATCGGCAGCGGCACCAGGCTCGAGGTGAAGTCCTTCTGGTTGTAGAAGTTGACCTTGGCGATCCCGCAGTCGATGACCGTGGCGATGCCATCGATGGTCACCGAGGTCTCGGCGATGTTGGTGGCCACCACGACCTTCGTCTTCCCCTTGCCCGTCTCATTGAAGACCGACTCCTGCTCCTCCTTGCTGAGTCTGCCGAAGAGGGGGTAGATCTCCAGGCTGTTCTCAGGATCGGCGGCGATGAGGGCGGCGACCGTGACGGTGATGTCGAACTCACCGCTCATGAAGACGAGGATGTCGCCGCTCTTTTTCTTCGCCTCGGCCTTGACGATCGAGGTGATGGCCTTGACCTGGTTTTCCAGGTTCTCCCGCTCGAGGGGGCGGTAGTGGACCTTCACCGGGTAGATGCGTGCATTGATGCTGATGACCGGCGCGCCATCGAAGAAGCGGGAGAAGATCTTGGTGTTGATCGTCGCGCTGGAGATGATGACCTTGAAGTCAGGCCGCTCCTTGATGATGTTCTTGAGCAGGCCGAGGATGAAGTCGATGTTGAGGGAGCGTTCGTGTGCCTCGTCGATGAGCATCACCGAGTAGGAGGTGAGCAGGGGATCTGCCTTCAGCTCCATGAGCAGGATGCCGTCGGTCATCACCTTGATCCGGGTCGAGGGGGTGGTGGTGTCCTCGAAGCGCATCTTGTATCCGACCAGGCCGCTCTCGTCCTTGATCTGTCGTTTGATGAAGTCGCTGACCGAGAGGGTAGCGATCCGTCTAGGTTGGGTCACCCCGATGATCCGGTCCTCTCCAAACCCTGCCTCATGGAGGATCAGGGGGATCTGTGTGGTCTTTCCACTGCCGGTGGGGCTCTCTACGATGATGACCTGATTGGTGTTCAGGGCATCGAGGATGTCCTGCCTGTGTTGGTAGACAGGCAGCTGGGTATAATCTTTCAATGGTGTTCCTTTCTGATAATGGTTGCCGCCTCTGTGGCGGAAATGCCCTGCCAGCTCTCCTTGTCACGAAGGTCCTTCAAGGTGAAGGTCCCCCCGTCCTCGCTGATGAGGGCATAGCGGATCGCCTGCGCTTCCGCCCACTTGTACTGGGCGGCGATCTTCTTCGCTGCGAGGTAGACGCTGGTTGCGATACCCTCGCTTCTGAGGATGCGTCCTGCCAGGTCACAGGCGGTGAAGTTGCCAGCGGTGTTGAGGATCGCAACGTCGGCGCTCGAACCGGCCTGGGCGATCGGGCTCTGCAGTTCTGAGAGCGCGCTCATCAGGCGGTCCAGGCCGATGGAGGCGCCGACGCCGGGCAGGTGCTCCTTGGTGTAGAGGCTGGCCAGGTCGTTGTACCGCCCACCGCTGCACACCGAGCCGTAGTGGGGCAGGTCGGTGAGGAAGGTCTCGTAGACGAGGCCGGTGTAGTAGTCCAGGCCGCGCGTGATCGAGGGGTCGAGGATGAAGTGCTCCTCGATCCCGGCCCCACAGAGGTAGGCGTAGATGGTCCGCATGCGAATGCTGTGTTCGCTCTCCCCCCCACCGAGCTCTTCGAGGCGGGAGAGGGTGGTCAAAAACGGCTCGTCCTCGTCCGCTTTCTCGATGTAGGCGAGGATCGCATCCGCCTTCTCGCTGCTTGCCAGCAGTGCCATGAGCTGCTCTCTCACCTCGTCGGTGCCGATCTTGCGCAGTTTGTCGACGATGCGCAGGATCTCGGTATTGTGCTCTGCAATCCCGAGGTGGGCGAGCATCTGGTTGAAGAGGCCCCGGTGGGCGAGGTGGAAGTGGAAGTTCTCGACCCCGATGGCTGCAAAGGAGGCGTGCATCACCGAGAGGATTTCGTAGTCCGCTTCGCTGTTGTCCAGGCCGACGATATCGAAGTCACACTGGATGAACTCCCGAAAGCGTCCTTTCTGGGGGTTTTCGCCGCGCCACACCTTGTTGATGTGGAAGCGCTTGAAGGGCAGGGGCAACTCGTTGAGGTGGAGGGCGAGGAATCGGGCAAAGGGGACGGTGAGGTCGAAGCGCATCGCCACATCGCGTCCACCGTTGTCGGCAAAGTGGAAGATCTGCTTGTCGGTCTCCCCGCCGCCCTTGCCGAGCAGGACCTCGGTGTACTCCAGGGCAGGGGTGTCGATGGGGACAAATCCATATGAAGAGAAGAGTCCCTCCAGCTTTGCGATGATGGCCTTCTTGGGGATCTCATCCTCTGGTAGGGAGTCTCGAAATCCCTTGAGTAGCCGTGGCTGTATGATTCTCTTCGTCTTCTCTTGATCGCCCATTCTCTCTTGCTCCTGTTGTGTTTTTGCCTGTGATGGTGTACAAAGAGTCTATAATGAATCGCGCCTGGGACGCAATACAGGCCAGCGACCACCACCGGTTTCCACCACTGAGAGCACAATGCTGATACGATACAAACAAGACGAACACGGCAAGACCGTACCCATTGCCACTATCTACACACAGAGCGAACATAAGATCCAGAGCCAGAACATCGACCGTGACGCCCTATGGGCGATCCGGAAGCTGCAAAACAGCGGGGCGGAGGCGTACCTCGTCGGCGGCGCGGTGCGCGATTTGCTTTTGGGCATCATCCCCAAGGACTTCGATATCGCCACCAGCGCCTCGCCGAGGCAGATCCAGCGCCTCTTCTATAATGCCCGGATCATCGGCAAACGCTTCAAGCTCGTCCACCTGGTCTTCCGTGACAAGATCCTCGAGGTCTCCACATTTCGCAGCGGAGAGGAGGTGGAGGAGGGGAACAACAACGTCTTCGGCTCCATCGACCAGGATGCCAAACGGCGCGACTTCTCCATCAACAGCTGCTACTACGACCCCTCCAACGGCCAGCTTTTGGACTTCAACGGGGCGATGGAGGACTTCAAGAAGAAGCGCATCAGCTCGGTCATCCCCCTCGATGAGACCTTCATCGAGGATCCGGTGCGGATGATCAGGGCGATCAAGTATGCGGTGCTCACCGGCTTCACCCTCAGGATGAATATCCGCGTGGCCATCAAGAAGTACAGCGCCGAGCTCGGCCGGGTCTCCACCAGCCGCCTCACCGAAGAGGTCAACAAGATCCTCGCCAGCGGCCATAGCAGGGAGATCATCAATGAGCTGAAGCGCTACAAACTGCTCATCTACATGCTGCCCGCCTTCTCGATCTACAGCGATTATGACCAGGTCCAGGCAAACCTCGCCTCCCTCGATGAACGGGTCATGGCAGCCAAGCTGGGCACGGGGGGAGAGGTGGTGCTCGCCGATATGATCTGTGCCCTCGTCGATCCCCTGATCGTCTTTACCGCAGACCAGCTGAGCGCAGAGCAGCGCTTCAAGGAGACCTTCCGCCAGATCAAGGTGCTGATCAGCCCGATGACCCCGCCCAACTACGATGTGGAGCTGGCCAGCGAGCGCCTGCTCACCGAGCGTGGCTTCAAGACCCCCCGCAACTGCGTCAGGCCCCAACGGCCGGCAAACCGCCCGCCCAGGCGCGGTGCTCCTGCCGGAAGACGGGAGGGGAGCGCTCCTAAGAAGCGGCGCGGCGGCAAGCGAGGAGGGGGCGGTGGCAAGGGGGGATCACCGGTGGAGTCAACGCCGGAGGCTCCGGCGACCTCTAGCCCCACTCCTCAATCTCGATGTGCACGCTGTGCACGAAGATCGACCCGTACTTTTCCAGGCTGTCTGCGATGTACTCCTGCAGTTCACGCATGGTCGTTGAGATGTGGTGTTGCATCGGGGCGCGCAGGGTGACGGTGAGCGCGTACCCTTCGGCACGCGGGTCCACCTTCACGCGCTTGACCTTGATCTGTGAATCGAACTCATCGAGGCAGTGGGCGACCATCTGTGTCAACGCCGCCTCGCTGACCTTCGTCTCACCGTACTTGGAGAACTCCGGGCGGACGATGGTCTTCTCAAATCCGACATTTTTCCGTTTGTTGAAGCGGTCGCTGCGTTTGTTCTTGGAGAAGACGCGCATCGTATCGTAGACGATCTGCGGGTAGTTGCGGGTCACCTCGATGGAGGGGACGGGGATGACGTGCTTGCCCTCGGCGTAGCGGATACGCATCGCCGTATCAATCTGTTCGCGCGTCGCGATATCCTCGATATGGAAGAGCCGTTCGGGTTGGGGGAGGCCGAGGCGTTCGGCGATCTTGTAGACCATCTTCTCGCTGGTGCCGATGATGAGGATCCGTGAGTACCGCTCCTTCTCGAGCGCCTCCCTCGTCTGGGCGCGGTGCTCCTCGTCATCGAAGAC
>CALFMX010000024.1 GCA_937902565.1 uncultured Spirochaetales bacterium | reverse complement strand
TCTGTGCCTCGAATACGATCGACAGCCACTGGAATACGCTCAAGGATATGGGAGTGCTCACGCTCTTTGATGCAACCTACGCAAGCCACATCCTCGGTGCAGCCAAGCCAAAGCACCGCTTTCACCGCCTGATCCTCGACGAGGAGGGGGTCGATGTCAGCCGCGCGTACTTCGTCGACGACAGTGAGGAGAATGTGCTCGCGGCAAGGCGCATGGGCCTCTCGACCCTCCTCTACAGCAACTGCCCCCGCGTGACGGCAAGCGAGCGGCTTGCCTCAGCGTTCTCCCTCTGGATGTGAGCTGCCCTGTTCGTCACGGAACTGGGTGGGGGTCTTTCCGGTAAAGCGCTTGAAGATCTTGGCGAAGTAGCCCGGGGTGGGGAAGCCGCAGGCGAGGGCGATTTCGGCGATGTTCTTCTTGGGGTCGACCATGAGCTCGACGCTGCGGTTGATCCGCCAGGCGTTGAGGTACTGGAGGAAGTTGAGGCCGGTCACCTCCTTGAAGAGGCGGGAGAGGTGGCTCTCCGAGAGTTCGAGGAAGGCAGCTGCCTCCTGAAGTCCCACCGGGCTGGCGTAATTTTCCCCGATATAGCCGATGGTGGCGTCGATGACGTGGTTGCCCATGTTCCTCGGCAGGGGGATGAGCTCACCCTTGGTGCCCGCATTGGTGCGCAGCGTCTCGAAGTCGCTCTCCTCCTCCTGGATCTTCTTGATGAGGAGGGAGAGTGTCTCCTCAAGCTCTTCATCATCGATGGGCTTGAGCAGATAGTCGAAGACACCGAGGCGGATAGCCTGCTTCATGTAGGAGAAGTCGGTGTGGCCGGTGAGGATGATGGCATGGTTGACCGGGCAGGCTGCCAGCATCTCCAGCCCGCTCTGGGCAGGTAGGCGGATGTCGGTGATGACAATGTCCGGCTCCAGGCTCTTGATCATCGCTTCCCCCTCCATGCCATCGGCGGCGGTGCCCACCAGCTCAAGGCCCAGGAGCTCCCATCGCACCGATGCGACGATCTCCTCACGAACGATCTGCTCATCCTCGACAAAGACTACTGTATAGCTCATCAGACGCTCCTCTGCCTCTCATCAATGGGAAAGGAGATGTGTACCACCGTTCCCTCGCCTACCGTGCTCTTGATGGAGAAGACCAGGTCATCCCCATAGGTGAGGACCAACCTTCTATAGACATTATATACTCCAACGTGTCCCGAGTTGGCAAGCTCATCGAGGTTCTCTGGCAGTGTATCCTCGTCAAACCCCACGCCATTGTCCACAATCGTGATGGTGATGCGCCCCTCGATCTCCTCGACACGTACGGAGATCTGCCACTCCCCGACCTTCGGCTCGAGGCCGTGGATGATGGCATTCTCCACCAGGGGTTGGATGATGAGCTTGGGGGTCTTCACCTCCTTGAGGGCCTCTTCGAGGTAGAGGTCGGTCTTCAGCTTCTCGCCGAATCGCAGTTTCTGGATGGTCAGGTAGCTGTCGATGAGGGCCATTGATTCGGCGAGGGTGGACTCGCTCTCGTGGTTGTCGATCGTCGAGCGCAGGAGCTTGCCGAGCTTGACGGAGATGGTATAGATCTCCTCCTCCCCGTGGAGGCGGGCCAGTGCCTTGATGGTATTGAGGGTGTTGAAGAGGAAGTGGGGGTTCATCTGGCTCTCCAAGGCCTTGCGTTCGGCGTCGGAGAGCTTGCGCTGCTCCTCACGTGTCAAATCCAGGAGGCTGATGATTTGGGTGACCATGACGTTGAAGGACTGCTCGAGCAGGGCAAACTCACCGATGGTGCTCTTGATCCGGTGGGTCTGCAGGTTGCCGCGCTCCACCTCACCCATCCGGCTCGCCAGCGTCGAGATAGGGCGGGCGATGGAGCGGCTGAAGAGGAGGGAGAGGCCGGTTGCCAGGATCATCCCCACCGCCATCGTGGCGATGATGACGATGAGCATGCGGTCGAGGCTCCCCTGCACCGGCCCCGAGCTGATGGAGCCGGCCAGCGAGAGGCCGGTGCCGGGTACCGGCGTGATGGCGACCATCGAGTCTCCGGTTGCGATCACCCTTGGTGAGTAGTCCCCCTTGAAGGCGAGCAGGGTGGGGAACTTGTCGAAGCTGCCGAAGTGCTCGGTATTCGTCAGGCTGGTTGCGTAGAAGGCGGTGTTGTCGAAGATCAGGACGTTGTTGAGCACCCGCTCGGTGTTGATATGGGTTGTCAGTGCATCCCCGTAGATGTCGAGGATGAGGTAGCCGAGGTTGGTGCCCTCATCATCATAGATCCGCCTGAGGATCGAGGCGACGACCTGTCTCCCGTTCTCTGCGGTCCGGTGGCTGCGGATCGAGATGATCGAGGCGGTGGGGCTGAGGTCCGAGTGCTGGACTATGACCGAGTTCATGTCCCACTCGTTGCCGTGGTAGCGCAGGTCGTAGACATCGGGGAAGTTGTGGGTCGAGATCCTGACCCGCCCGCTGTTGCTGACGATGTTGGCGCTGGCAAGGTAGGTGTCCCCCTTCATCACGGCAAAGAGGAGCTGGTAGAGATCCCGGCTCTCCTGGCTGTTGGGATCGAGACGGTCGCGCTCGATGATGGAGACAATCTGGGCATTGGTGGAGAGGAGGTACGCCTTGTGGCGGTACTCCTCCAGAATCTGGCCGATCTTCACCGCATCGTTGGAGACCAGGTTCATCGTCTGGTTTGCCACATAGCGGTCCTGGCCTTTGCCCCCCAGGGTCACATAGTAGGTGACAAAGAGCCCCAAGGGGACTATGAGGACGATGAGGAAGTAGAGGAAGAGGCGGCCGAAGAGGGAGTGGCGGCTTATGAGGGGCGTATGTCGTGCCATAGAGGCAGTGTACTCCCAAAGCGGGGCGGGGACAAGAATCGATGGTGATATGTACCGGTGTGGGGGTTTCCCAACCCGATAGGTGTGGGACCATATGCGAGCAAACCAGCACCAATGATGCATAAACATACACTTTTTTGCATAAGGGGTTGACAACAGGGGCAAAAGAGCGCTAAAAACAGGAAACGGTCGTTGAGCCGTCCTGAGGAGAGCACTGTGAGAGCGTTCAGCACATACATCACAAAGACAGAAGAAGCCCCCAGTGCCGTTGTCTCTGTATCCTCACCCCTCCTCCTCTCCCTTATCAGCCTCATTATTATTCTACTTATTCTCTGACCACGGCTGTAGTCTATCTACATGGGCCGTGGTGGAAGTTCCCCGATGATCGGGGTTCTTATTCTTATATCCAAAGGAGCGGATGAAAACAGTGAAGCCTACAGAAAAACGGTACACCCTTGCAATCCTGGTCAACAACCATCCCGGCGTCCTCATGCGGGTCGTGGCCCTCTTCAGCCGCCGGGGATACAACATCGATACGCTCTCGGTGGGGGAGACGGAGAATGAGGCGATCAGCCGGATCACCATCGTCGTCACCGGCGATCGGTCGATCGTCGAGCAGATCAAGAAGCAGGTCGAGAAGCTCTACGATGTCAAGCGTGTCTACGAGATGGCCCGCCACACGAGCCTGCAGCGCGAGCTGGTCATGGTCAAGGTGGCCACCACCGCCGAGAACCGCTCGATGGTCATCGAGCTTGCCCAGATCTTCAAGGCGAAGATCAGCGACGTCACCGAGACGACACTGACACTCGAGCTGACCGGCTCTCTCGACAAGCTGCAGTCCTTTTTGGACTTGATGAGACCCTTTGGGATCGTCGAGCTGGCCCGCACCGGCATCACGGCCCTTGAGCGCGGTGCACGGCCCCTCAGCTCGATTGGGTACAACGAAGAAGAACGTGAATGAGCCGAAAGGCCACACCATACGAAGGAGTAACGAAGATGAGTGAGATGTTTTACGATGCACAGGCAGACCTATCCAGGCTTGAATCCAAGAGAGTGGCGATCATCGGCTACGGCAGCCAGGGCCACGCCCACGCGCAGAACCTCAACGACAGCGGCGTGAAGGTCGTGGTCGGTCTGCGCAAGGGCGGCGCCTCGTGGGACAAGGTCGGCAAGGCCGGCCTGAACGT